>DKYC01000029.1:22170-30829 GCA_002492295.1 Lachnospiraceae bacterium UBA7110 | reverse complement strand
TGAATAGTTGAAAGGGAGAGATATCATGATGTTTAATCGGAAGACAAAAGTAAAGAAAGCCGCTGCAGCGCAAAGTGCATTGGTAAAGGAAAAGCCTGACTGTTATCCCGTTATCCACTCGGTACGCAGTATAGAGAATTATCGTCAACAGATTCTTTTGAAAGAGATTGACTCCTTACAGGGGCTGGGCAAAATCAGAAGCTCCTTTGATGACGTGCTTGAAAAAGAAAGCACGATGAAAGAGCAGATGGATGTATTTCAGGAACGGTTTCTTCATGTAGGGGAAATTTCAGAACAGTTCGGAACGGTAAAACTGCAGATTGACGAGTCCGTAAAGCTTGCGCAGCAACAGGTGGGTGGTTTGAAGGAAAGCTCCGGGCAGGTACAGAAATATTTTGATGAAATACAGGAAACCTTTTCGGACTTTCAGATGTCTGTACAAAAAATCAAAACGTGTATGGAAGAGATTGTATCCGTTGCCAACCAGACCAATTTACTTGCTCTTAATGCCTCCATTGAAGCGGCCAGAGCGGGAGAACAGGGCAAAGGCTTTTCTGTCGTGGCGGAAGAAGTAAAGAAGCTGGCGGAGGGAATCAAGGTTCTTGCAGGTACGGTAGATTCAAGCATAAATGATGTGGAATCCAGTACGGAAAAGCTCAATAACAGTATTAATATTTCAAAGGACGCTTTGGGTCAGAGCCTTATGGAAGTAGATGCCACATATGATGTGTTTGGCAGAATTATTACCGTGGCGAACGGAGCTACCGAGGTACAGTCCCGGATTGGAGAAGCCATTGCGGTATCCGAAAGCGATTTCAAAGAGGTAAATCAGACCTTTATGAAAAATCAGCAGAATTATGAGCAGGTAACCGGTTATATTGACAAGGCGGACGAGCTTGGAACGGCTAAAAGCGCATTGTTCAGTGCTATGGATGATATGCTTTGCCAGATTGAGCCTATGATAAAAGAGATAGAGGCATCCATGTAAATTGAAAACTGTTAGTTACTGTTCAGACGTCCATCAAGGTAGTGGGAATTATGCGCCAAAATGCTTGCCTTTTAGCATTTTGTGTGCAAAATCTGTTATAATTCACACCTCTGCAGCTTATATACCGATAAAAACTGGTGGGGGTGTGAATTGTAACAACTGTTTCAAATCAGGTCGAAAAATAGTGCAAATCGTTTGACATAATATGCGGATTATATTACAATTTTTAGGAACGGTTAGCAAAATAGAGTGAGAGGCTGGGAACAGAAGATGGATAACAGTAATTTTTGGGATTGGGACAATGAGGATGAGCATAAAGTTTCCTCTGTATACAGGGATAACGCGGATGAGACGGAAAATGTTAAAACGCAAGGCAATACACCCCAAAACGACATAAGGCAGAATGAAAATGCAGTGGTTCAGGACAAAAAAACGCAAAATAATGTAAAGTCAACCGACATGGACAGAGATACAGATACAGGGACACAAAAGAGTACAGTACCGACCGATACAACGGAAAATAATTTTATTTTGGTTGACAATCCGCAAAGCGACGCTCCATTTGCGCAGACCCAATACGAACAGCCGGAAAATCAACAAACGGGATATGAACAGCCGGGAACCCGCCAAACCCAATATCAGCAAACGGATTTCCAGCAAATCATACCTGTACAAAACACCCAGCAAAACCAAGGCACAAACAGGCAGAAAACAAATCGAAAATTTACCCCGGAAGACATTTCCGAAAACAAAGTATCAGCAATGGCGGCATATCTTTTGGGACCGATGGGAATTATTATCGCACTGCTGATCGCAAGGGATTCCGCATATACCGCATTCCATGTGCGCCAGGCGCTTAAGCTCACGGTATGCAGTGTAGCGCTTGAAATCATCGCGGCGATTCTTGCCTTGTTTGGTATGATACCGCTTGTAGGAATTATCTTTAAGCTTGTGTTTATAATCATATGTGCCATATGGCTGGGCGTGCTCGTACTCAGGTTAGTTGCAATTGCACAGGTATGCGACGGCGAGGCGCGTGAACCGGTAATCATTGGAAAAATGAGCTGCTTTCATTAACCAGGCATGCATAATCAGACATGCAGCCGATTACCGCAGCGCGTTTTCTTTTCGGCAATATGATTGCAGATTTCTTTATAATATTCATACTTACTTATAGGGAGATATTCTCCCGTTGTCAGCATCACGTGGCTGCGGTTATAAGCAGCCACGTATTTTGTATTAATCAGATAGGACTGGTGGATGCGCAGAAATGCGTGCTGCTTTGACGAAACATATGTTTCCACATCATTCAGCTTCTTATAAAAAGAATTGTTGTGTTTTTCATTTTCACATACAATACGCGTGCGGCGCCCTTCGGAAACAAAATACTTGATATTGTCATAGGGCGCATAAAGATAAGACGGACGCCTGTAATAGGAAAACACGTTTTCTTTGTCAAGTGTTGCCTCATAGGCAAGAAGGGCATAAGTCCAAAGCTGCTTTGTGCTCTTGTTCGGGATTATGTAGAGCGGCTCCAAAAAAGTGTCATTTGGCGGTTTAATATAATGCCGGTTGTGGAAAACGACGGAAACAAGCCGTGGATTGATTTCCTTTAAAGAAAGTGCCGCCATGCGGACCAGCCCGTATTCTCCCATAATATCATAGAAAAACAAATCCGGAAACCTGCGCTGAATGCCGTGTTTGAGTTCTGCGGCAGTATGATAGCAGTTTAGGTTGTAATCAATGCCACGGAGGTCAAAACACCTGCTAAGCTCCATCTGCATGTAAGAAAGTTCCATGTTATTTTCAAAACAAAGTGCAATATTAATCATATCTGTATTCGTGCTCCCTTCCCGACCTGTAAATATTGGCGCCGGCTATTTTAAATATCAAAAATTGGAAAACGGACGAAACTGTCCATAAGAATGTGATGAACGAAATCACAAAGAGCATCATACGTAAAAATAAACAAAAGGTAAATAGGAAAAAAGTACCAAAAAGAAAAGAAACTGACAATAATTTAACAAACATCAACTGCCTCAAAAGGAAATATACATAGACTAAGTCACATCATATAAAGAAGGTTCCTGGAAAATGGCACAGCTATCTACAATTCTGATTCCTGCACTTATATTTTATATCATAGCAATGGGACTTTCCCAAAAAAAGGATATTTACGCAAGCTTTACAAAAGGCGCAAAAGACGGGATGAAAACCGTGGCAGGAATTGTTCCCACGTTAATCGGGCTGATGATTGCGGTGGGCGTACTGCGCGCTTCAGGTTTTTTGGACCTTGTCGGCAGGCTGATGGGAACCGCGGTCAGCCTCATCGCACCGGATTTTCCAAATGAGCTGATATCCCTTTTTATTGTAAAACTGTTTTCGGCATCGGCGGCAACAGGACTTGCACTTGATATTTTTAAACAATACGGCACGGATTCCTTTGCAGGACTTGCGACTTCGCTTGCGCTTGCAAGCACGGAAACGGTGTTTTATACAATGTCCGTGTATTTCATGGCGGCAAAAGTAACCAAAACCCGCTGGACACTGGCGGGCGCAATGCTGTCCACATTTGCGGGACTGATAGCAAGCGTTGTTATTGCAGGGATAATGTAATCATGTTGCCGACAAATTTCATCAAAATAATTGAATATTTATGCATGTTGTTATATAATTTATATATAAATCCCCCATTCCTGCCAAGGCTTACGAATTATTTGCAAAAAAGGCGTAAGCATGGATTTTTGTTTATTAAAAGGCAAATGGTTGGGGTTTTTTCAGGTAATGGTAAGGTAGCAGGTAGAAGGACGTTTCATATGGACAGGATTTTGATAGCGGAAAGTAATACGGAGCTGGCATCGCAGTTAAAGAGGGTTTTTGCGGATGTTAATAATTATCCCATGAGCTGTGATACGATAAAAAAGACGCGCACAATGCTTAACTGTGAACGGTGGGCGCTTTTGCTGATTGACGAGAAAATGACAGATGGCAGCGGTCTTGAGCTGCTTGAGGATTTGAATGAAAATATCATTGTGATTATGATTTTGGCTGAAGATACGAAATTAAGTGAAGTCGGACTGCAGGAGTACGGGGTGGCGGATTATATCAAAAAGCCGTTCAATCCGATTGTCCTAAAGGCAAAAGTCGGCACGCAGCTGCAAAAGAAAAAATTAAGCTGCAAGGTTGGATCAAGTGCCTGCTTTGACGCGCTTGGGGTTGCGTTTCCGGAATTCATGGCGGGAGATAAAACCGTTTATATTGACAAATATGAATTTGATTTTGACAATAAGGAATATAAATATAAGGAAAACAATATTATGCTTGGCGAATTGGAGCAGTCCTTGCTGAAGCTTCTTGTTGAAAACCGGGGGATTGTGCTTAAAAAAAATACCCTTATGGAGCGGCTGCAGGCAGAGAGAGGAGAAGAAATCGACAGCGATCTGCTTGGGGAGACCGTGCAGGTATTGGTGGAGAAACTGCATGCATTCCGGTATATCAAGACGATTTTCGGAATCGGATATATGTGGACAGCCTATAAGGACATGTAATGGTGGAGCGGAGCAATGTGGAGAACAATCTGTGAAAAATATAACAAAGTAGGAATTGGCTTTGTCACGAAAGCCGTATACTGCGTTTTTTTAATCGGGCTTTTTGCAGTGACGCTATGGGTATATATTGATGCGCCCGTACAGGGGCACTTCAGGTTATTGGGAAATACTGATGTATGGTTTGGCAGTGACTGGCACTATACCAAAACCGGTGAGCCTGTAGATGCACAGAATGACCAATACATGAAAATAAGCGCTTTTGGCGGGAGAACAGCCATCACAAAAACGATGGACCGCACGCCCTCGGCAGAGGAATACTTTTGTTTTCGTGTAAAGGCGCAGGAGGTTTTCCTGTTTGTCAACGGGGAGCCGTTTTACGAAAAGATATACAATGACCGGTACTGGGAGTATGCAAAGCAGCTTTATATTCTCCATCAGGTTCCCATGACGGGGATACAGAAGGGGGATGTCCTTACAATTGAAATCCATTCGGAGGGGGCAAAATTTTTTAACATGCAGTTTCCTGCAATGGGAGACAGATATGCGTTAGTCCGCTATATGCTGCTGAAATCAAGGGGCAGCCTTTTTGTATGCCTTGCGGCGGCAATTATTATCATTATGAACATTGCCACGCGGCATTCCCCGATTTTGGCGCAAAAGCTGCATGATTTGAAATCCCTCCACTGGCTGACAGTATTTTTGGTTTTGTCGGTGGTCTATATCAGTACGGATTCCGGATGCATGGAGATTTTTATCGAGAAAACAGGGATGATATGTTGGCTCAACGGTATATCGCAGCTGCTTCTGCCGATACCGCTTATTCTTTTTACTAAAACTGCGTTTTTCCCCGGACATAAAAGATATGAGATTTTGGTTTTTTTAAATTTTATGCTTGCGGTTGTGGGTATTGTCCGCTATATGGTTTTTGCCGACAGCATGACGGATTCTTTTTTACAGCTGCATATTCTGATTGCTGTAGGAATAGCGGAGTGTATCGTAAGCTTTGTTCAGGAAAAAACTGTGTTTTCGCCGGAGGTTGCCATTGGATTTGCCGCTATACTGGCAGGAACAGTTGCAACAATTGTGACTTATTGGAACGGAATTGTGGAACCTGCATCCGTATTTTTCGGATATGGGATACTGGTTTTCAGCGCATGTATGCTGGTGTGGATTGTCAGGAGCCGCTATGAACTGGAACGGCTGCGCAGTGATGCGGAGTATGTGTTCATGGAACGCGATATGAAAGCGGCAGAGAAGGCAAATGAGCAGAAAAGCCGTTTCCTATCCCATATGTCGCACGAAATCCGCACGCCGCTTAATGCAATCCTTGGCATGAACCAGCTGATTATGCGTGAGGCAGTGAATGAAAATGTAAAGCGGTATTCCAATAACATTCAAAATGCGGGGAATACACTGCTGGGAATTATCAATGACGTACTTGATTTTTCAAAGATAGAGACCGGTAAAATCGACATTATCAGCTCGGATTATTCACTTTCCTCATTGCTGAACGATATTGTCGTGATGATACAGGGCAGGGCGGAAGGAAAGGGTCTGGAGCTTCAGGTTGAAGTGGATAACAATATTCCCGACGCACTGTTTGGCGATGAAATCCGCGTAAAACAGGTGATTATTAATCTGATGACAAATGCCGTAAAATATACAAAAGAGGGTTGGATTAAGCTTGGCGTGGGCATGAAGGCAGAGTCCCATTATTTGGACGACGATAATCTCAGGCTGGTTGTGAGCGTTTCTGACAGCGGCATGGGAATCAAGGAGGAGGAGAGGGATAAGCTTTTTAAGGAATTTGAGCGTCTTGACAGACAGAAAACCAAAAATATAGAAGGAACGGGATTGGGACTGAACATTACGGCTCAGCTTGTGTCACTTATGGGCGGTACAATCAGCGTAAGCAGCGTTTACGGTGAAGGTTCTGTCTTTACAGTGGAAATTCCGCAGAGGATTACCAAATATGATCCCATCGGAGACTATAAACGGCGGTTTGAGATACTTTCGAATGAAAAGAAGAAGGCACAGGAGGAAAGCTTTGAAACACTCCGCTTCCCGGGAAAACATGTGTTTGTAACGGATGATAATGAAATGAACCTGGATGTGATTGTATCCCTCCTTGAAATGCTTGACATCGAAGTGGAGAAGGCGGGCGGCGGCCAGGAGGCAATAGAGCGCCTTGACAGGGAAGCATTTGACCTGATCCTAATGGATGATATGATGCCTGAGATTGGCGGAAAACAGGTAATGCTCCATATCCATGAAAATCAGGACAGTGCCAGCCATAATACTCCTATTGTTGTGCTTACGGCAAACGCAATCGTCGGTGCGCGCGAGGAATACATCGCGCTTGGCTTTGATGATTACATGACGAAACCGATAGATATCGATATATTGCAAAAAATACTAATAAAGTTTTTAAAATAAAGAGATTTTTAGTGGAATAGACGGTTTTTATATGGATTTCACTTTTTTGAACGGAAAATCATTGACTTTTTCCCGAAAAAAGCAGATACTGATAAACAGACGGTGCAGGCAAACTGATACAAATGGTTTACTGATAGGAGGAATAGGTGTGTTAAAGAAAGAAGTTATGGTAAGGGACATTGATAGGAAGTACGATCATCCGCTGGCTGAGATTGTTCAGATTGCAAGCCAGTATAAGAGTGAAATACTGCTCGAATACGATAAGTACAGAATCAATGCAAAAAGTATCATGGGAATTATCGCCTTTAATCCTTCTTCGGGCATGAACGTGACAATTTCTGCTGATGGCAGTGATGAAACGGATGCCGTGGATGCCCTTGAAAAATTTCTGCAATGTCAATAAAAAAACATTCAAATCGAGAAATTTTCAGATAATAAGCCTAATCTTTGCGATTGGGCTTTTTTTATGTGAAAATTTGTGTTATACTGTTAGCAGGGATTATGTTTGGTGAAACGGGCATAAAGTAAAGGAAAATGTGTACAATAAAAGGTAACTGTAAAGGTACGGAACCGTTCCTTTTATCAATTAGATTTGGAGGCATGATATGAGAGTTGCATTTTATTCAACAAAACCTTATGATAAAGTTTATTTTGAACCGTTAAGCCACGAGTATGGTATAGAGCTGCATTTTTTCGAGGTACCCTGCAATGAGGAGACGATTCCTTTGGCGGCAGGGCATGATGCGCTTTGTATTTTTGTAAATGATTATTTAAATGAGAACATGATTGACAGCATTGCCGGGATGGGCGTGCGCGCGGTCCTGCTAAGGAGCGCAGGATTTAATAATGTGGACATTAAAGCGGCGGCAAAACACAATATTCCTGTTTTGAGGGTGCCAAGCTACTCGCCAGAGGCAGTTGCGGAATTTGCGATGGCGATGCTTTTGACCGTGAATCGGCAGACGCACCGCGCTTATACGAGAACGCGCGATTTTAATATGAGCATTAATGGATTCATGGGAACGGATTTGCACGGAAAAACAGCGGGTGTGATTGGAACGGGAAAAATAGGGCAGGCAATGATTCGCATTTTAAAAGGCTTTGGCATGCACATCCTAGCCTATGACCCGTATCCGAACAGTGCATTGGATGTGGAGTACTGTGAAAAAGAACAGGTGTTTGAACAGTCTGACGTGATTACGCTGCATTGTCCGCTGACGCCGGAAACAAAGCATATCGTACAGGCGAAAACGATTGGACTGATGAAGAATGATGTGTACCTGATTAATACTTCGCGGGGGGATCTTATTAAGACAGATGATCTGATAGAGGGTCTTTTGCAGAAGAAATTTGCGGGCGTCGGTATTGATGTGTATGAGGAAGAGGGCGGCGTTTTTTACGAGGACTGCTCCAATGAGATTATTGCCGATGAGAATTTGGCGCGGCTTATGACGTTTCCGAATGTACTTGTGACTTCCCATATGGGATTTTTTACAAAGGAAGCAGTCCGTGCAATCGCGGATGTGACACTGAAAAACGCTGATGCGGTGAACCGCGGACTGGAGCTGGTAAACGTAGTAAAACCATAACAGTTCAGTCTAGGATTTTGCACTTGCTGCAAAATCCATAAGAAAGTGTAGAGGTTGAGATGAATCGAGCCGCCACGAAGTGGTTTTGCATGGCTTGA
>DKYC01000029.1:18564-21914 GCA_002492295.1 Lachnospiraceae bacterium UBA7110 | reverse complement strand
GTGGTTTTGCATGGCTTGATGCTTGTAACAGGAAGCCGAAGGCTGAACTGTTACGTGAATGCAGATATGGGCTGATAAAATATGTGTATACAACAGAAGGTGGGCTGAAATTGGAAGGGAATGTGATAAAGCCTGTGAGGGTGACAGTCAGACCGGCATACCGTAATGAGTGGGATGACGCGATGGCACTTGCATGGCGTGTTTTTATGCAGTTTGAGGCGCGGGATTATCCGCCTGAGGGCATTGAAAGCTTTCAGGATTTTATAACGGATTCCATGCTTTACCGCATGTTTCTGATGGGGGAATACCAGCTTTTTGCGGCATATGACAACGACCGCATGATTGGTATGATAAGCCTGCGGAATCAGACGCATATTTCCCTGCTGTTTGTGGATGCGAAGTATCATAAGCGCGGAATCGGAAGGATGCTGATACAGTATGTGGGCGACTATGTGTTCCGGGAGGAAGGGCATTCGTTTGTCACGGTGAACGCGGCACCGTATGCGGTCGGTTTCTATCACCGCGTAGGATTTGTTGACACGGATACCAGGCAGTTTAACGACGGAATATGGTACACACCGATGCAAAAAAGCGTAAAATAACCATGAATAGTGAGGAATGGATAGGAATAAACAAATGAGGAGGATTCTCAAATGGCAGTAGAGTATATTACGAGCAGGAATATGATTAGTCTGATTTACGAGACGATGCGGGTTATGAATGTGGGCGCCGCGCATCACGGTGTGCGTGTCGGTTATATTATGGCAAAACTCCTCGAGACAAGAGGTACCTACGAAAAATATGAGATTGCTGATTTCATGATCCTTGCAATGCTTCATGACATTGGCGCGTTTAAAACGGATGATGTCAGAAAGCAGCTGACTTATGAGGCAAAAAGGACGCTTCCGCACTCGATATACGGATATCTTTTCCTGAAATACCTTGCTCCTTTTGGGGAACGTTCCAAGATGATCCTGTACCATCATATGGATTACACAAAGACAAAGGATCTGGATTACCGTTACCGCTTTGAGCTGGAGCTTTTGAAAATAGCGGAGATGATGGATATATGGTACAAGGCGTTTGATGAAAAATTTGAGTATTCCATGATAAACAGGTATTCGGGGACAAAGTTTGATCCGGAGGCGGTTGCGGTTTTGGGTCAGACCATTGAAAGAGACGACTTTTTTGAGAAGATTAAAAATAATACCTTTGGGGACGAAGTTGACGAGTATGAGGATTACGTGCTTTTGTCGGACGAGGAAAAAGAAAAGTATCTTAAAATGCTCATGTATTTCACGGGACTGAAGGACGAGTCGATGGTGGCGGAGACCATTTCGGTTATTTCGGTGAGCCGTGAGCTTGTGCGTAAATTGGGGCTCAATGAGAGCGATAAGAACGAGATATACTATGCGGCGCTTCTGCATGACATCGGAATGCTTGCGATACCGGCACAGCTTTTGAATGCGCCGAGGAATTTAAACGAGGAAGAGAAAAACCTGATTAAGACGCATGTGGAAATCATGGAGAAAATGCTGGAAGGCAAGATATCCGACAGTATTATCCGGATTGCTGCCTCGCACCATGAGCGGTTTGACGGCAGCGGGTATCCAAGAGGACTCAAGGCAAGTTCCATGTCAAATAAGGACGCGATTTTACAGATTTCGGAATATGTGGTAAATGCGTTGAGGGAAAAGCCATACAGAATGGCACATACAAAGAATGAAGTCACGGACGATCTCAATAATGGTATTATTACGGGAAGATATGACGCGATTGTTGCGGATATCTTTATGAAGCATTTTGACGATATCATGGAGATTGCGGAAGATAAGGCGGATATGGCACTTGTGATGTATCAGAAGCTGTTAAGAAATTATAAACAAGTTTACAACAGCCTTGTATAATGGTATAATTTTTGGACAGGACGCAACAGGAAAACGTCCTGTCTGATTTTTTGAAAGGGAGTTACGATTATGTTCAAACTGGATAGTCCGTTGGTGAATTTTTTAAACAAGGTAGCCGATATCATGATTTTAGGCATTGTATTCATGATTGCGTGCATTCCCGTGATTACTGCGGGCGCGTCATTTACTGCGGCATATTACATGGGATTTAAGATGGTGAAGAATGAGGAAACTTACATTGTCAAAGGATTTTTTAAAGCATTTAAGGAAAACTTTAAGCAGGCGACAATCCTGTGGATTTTTGTGCTTGCCATTATGCTTTTGATGCTTGCGGATTATCGGATTATCCTGTATTCGGGACTGGCATTTGCGTCGTGGATCCGGATTGCAATGGTGTCTGTCACACTGATTGCCGCACTCGGGGCTGTGTTTATTTTTCCGCTTCAGGCACGTTTTCAGAACACGGTAAAGCATACAATCAAAAATGCGTTCCTGATGGCGCTTTCCCATTTGCCGAGTGCTTTTCTTCTTATAATAATATATGCTGTGCCGTATTTGCTTTTGTGGCTTGTGCCGCAGCTTTTCCCGGTGGTGTTTCTGCTTGGGTTTGGCGGGATTTTCTATTTTAAGAGTTTTGTGCTTTTGCGCGTATTCCGAAGGTACGAGGAAGCGGTAGCGGATGATGGGGTAAAAGAACCACGGGAGGATGCCGAAGAGGGGCTTTTTGCCGAAAGTGAGCGGATGGAGCATGAAATAAAAGAGAAGAAAAATGAAAATTAGTCAATCTGTATAGGATAAGTAGTATCGGTTGTTCAAATTGTCTAAGCCATATGGTAAATTTTGGATTTGTATATATAGGGTGAGCAATTTCTACATAAGGCTGTAAAAATCTTTGTTGAATTATGGCACTAGCAATTTCCCATGATTTCATATATACTAAAACTATGTAAAAAACCGGTATACTTACTTTATCGGCAAATTAAAAATTAATATTAGGAGGCTGTTTAAAATGGCAAGTTTATCATTAAAGAACGTTTGCAAGGTATATCCGAACGGATTTGAGGCAGTTAAGAATTTTAATCTTGAAATCGCAGATAAAGAGTTCATCATCTTCGTTGGACCTTCAGGATGCGGTAAGTCTACAACACTTCGTATGATAGCAGGTCTGGAAGATATTTCATCAGGTGAGTTGAGAATCGGTGACAGAGTCGTAAATGATGTGGAGCCGAAGGACAGAGATATCGCGATGGTATTCCAGAACTACGCTCTGTATCCTCATATGTCAGTATATGACAACATGGCATTTGGTCTGAAGTTAAGAAAAGTACCGAAGCCGGAAATCGACAAGATGGTTCGTGACGCTGCAAAGATTCTTGACCTTGAGAAGCTCCTTGACAGAAAACCGAAGGCTTTGTCAGGCGGTCAGAGACAGCGTGTTGCCAT
>DKYC01000029.1:0-18250 GCA_002492295.1 Lachnospiraceae bacterium UBA7110 | reverse complement strand
CAGAGACAGCGTGTTGCCATGGGTCGTGCAATCGTACGTAATCCTAAGGTATTCCTCATGGACGAGCCTCTTTCAAACCTGGATGCAAAGCTCCGTGTACAGATGCGTATTGAGATTGCGAAGCTTCATCAGAGACTGGGCACAACCATCATCTACGTTACACATGACCAGACAGAGGCTATGACGCTTGGTACACGTATCGTAGTTATGAAGGACGGTATTGTTCAGCAGGTAGATACACCGCAGAATTTATATGACAGACCGCAGAACCTGTTCGTTGCAGGATTCATGGGTTCTCCGCAGATGAACTTCATCGATGCAAAGGTAGAGGTTAAGGGCGATACAGCTTACTTAAACGTAGCTGACCTTTCTATTCCGCTTCCTCCTGCAAAGTCTAAGAAGTTAATCGACGGCGGCTACAACGGAAAGACAGTTACATTTGGTATCAGACCTGAGGATATCTATGATTCCCAGATGATGGTAGAGGCAAAGGCTGAGAGCACATTCAGCACGACAATCCGTGTATACGAGCTTCTCGGTGCAGAAGTATTCTTATATGCAGATATCGCTGAGTTCCCTATCACGGCGAGAGTTGATCCCAGAACAACAGCTAGACCGGGCGACAAGGTTAAGTTTGCTATGGATGTTGAGAAGATTCATGTATTTGATAAGGAAACAGAGAAGGTTATTACAAACTAATTGTCTGTATGCATAATATGTGATAATATACCCCCGATGGATATTCTGTCGGGGGTTTTGTATACACGCACATAAGGAGGAAATATGATTTCAAATCAGATGATTCAGTCAAGCATTGATGAATTGAAAAGTATTACAAAGGTCGATTTTTGCGTGATTGATATGGAGGGTATCGTGGCAGCATCTACCTTTGATAACAAGGATATTTCACAGGAGCTTATTCATAATTTTGTCGCATCACCCGCGGACAGTCAGATTGTCGGGGATTATCATATGCTGAAAATACTTGAGGATGAGGAAGTGGCTTATGTGCTGGTTTCGAAGGGCACGGGTGCCGATGCATATATGATTGGAAGAATTGCAGTGAGCCAAATTCAGAACCTGATTATTGCGTATAAGGAGCATTTTGATAAAAATAATTTTTTCCAAAACCTTTTGCTGGACAACTTTCTTTTGGTGGATATTTATAACCGTGCAAAACGCCTGCGCATCGCGCCGAACACGCCGCGTGTGGTGTATTTGGTGGAAGCACAGAATGATAGTGACAACGTATCGATGGAGCTTTTGAAAAATATTTTTGGAGAGCAGCCGGGGTACTATCTTACGGCAGTGGAGCAGAAAAATATCATTGTCATCAGGGAAGTAAGCGCGCTGGATGCTTACGGGGAGGTGGAACAGGAGGCACAGGTTATCGTCGATATGATGAACTCCGAGGCGATGCTGATTACAAGGGTTTCCTATGGTACGATTGTAGGGGAACTGAAGGAAGTGTCTAAATCCTATAAAGAGGCGAAAATGGCGATGGATGTAGGCAAGATTTTCTATATGGAAAAGCCGATTAATGCTTATAATACACTTGGCATCGGCAGGCTGATTTACCAGCTTCCGATTAACCTTTGCCGCATTTTTATTGCGGAGATTTTCGGGGAGAACGTAATTAATGATTTGGATGATGAAATCCTTACAACAGTCCAGAAATTCTTCGACAATAACCTCAATGTGTCGGAAACTTCAAGGCAGCTTTTTGTGCACCGGAATACGCTTGTGTATAGGATTGAAAAACTGCATCAGGCGACGGGACTTGACATCCGGAAGTTTGATGACGCGTTGACATTTAAGATTGCACTTATGGTTGTGAATTATATGCGGTATATTGATTCGCTGGAATAATGGTATAAGTTCTAAAACCCCCTGTCGTGGACATACATTAGTGTATGGCGGACGCTGTCCGGAATACGGAAGGGGGTTTTTTTATGCAGTTTTTTTATATAGATTATATTAATGGTGACAGGAAGGAGCGCAACATAGGTTTTTTGCGGGTGGAGCGCAACGGGATTTGTGTGGGACTGCGCGGCGTGCCGTTGCAATGCGGAAATAAGTGCAGTGTGTATGCGGTCGGGGACAGCGGTGAAAAATGGTGCCTGGGAAACGTTGGGATTCAGAATGGATACGGTATGGAAAAGCTTGCATGGGGAGATGCAAACGGCTTTGAAAAGTGTGTCCGCGTGGAAATTCCGCTTTACGGGTGCCGAAAAGGTGTGTGCGTGCTTCGTGAGAGCAGCGCGGTACCGCAAACCGCATCCTGTGAACAGCAGACGAAGCAGCCTGCGGGGGGGGATTTGCAGAAAGCGCAGGAGGACGATACCACAAAAAAGACTATATATCGTCCGGACAGTGCCAGCCGTGATTTGCCGGAAAAACTTCCGCGGGACAAGTGGGAACAGCTTGCCGATACCTATCCGCGGGTACATATTTTTCCGGAAGCGCAGTCTTTGCTGATAAAACCGAAGGACCTTGTAATACTGACACAACGGTATCACAGCCTGATTTCCAATTCCTTTGTGCTCCATTCTTATTACAATTACAGACAGCTTTTACTGTTTCGGTTCGAGGAGCAGCAGCTGACAGACAGCAGGATCCGCGCGGCAAACGAGGGCGCCACCGTGGAATATTATCTTGGCGTACCAGGCGTTTATTATGAACGGGAAAAAAGGATTGCACAGATGTTCGGATTTGAGGGATTTGACATTGGGGAGGCGCGGATGCGTGAAGAAGAACGGCGTGAGATTTATGAAGGATGCTTTGGATATTATATGAAGCAGGTCGAGATTTAGATTAAGATACACCCCGCAAATGTGTATTGGGAATATAGGACTGGCACAGATGCTCAAAATGCGCAAGCACAGACTCTTCGTGTGCATGAAATCCCTTGCAGAAAACGCCGTCGCTTTCCGCATAAGATTGCAGATAATATGCATTTGCGCCTGCAAGCCACTGGCAGATGGCATGGATATCTGCCTCTTCGTGCAGCTCCTTAACGAGGGTTGTGCGAAACTCGTAGGAAAACCCGTTTTTGCCATCGCAGGGCTGTGATAAGAGAATTTTGACAGACTGTGCGATGTCTGAAAAACGGTATACGGCGGGTGTGGGGGAATCGGGAAAACTGACACTTGCGTCATATTTTTCGGGGCAGTTTTTGATATCCATTGCACAGTAGTCAATCAGCCCATCTGCAATCAGTGATGCGAGCATCGCGGGATTGGAGCCGTTGGTATCAAGCTTTACATGGTAACCGAGCTGCCGGATTGCAGCGATAAAGTCGGGCAAACTGCTGTGGATTGTCGGTTCCCCGCCCGTGATACATACGCCTGTGAGAATATTTTGACGCTTTTTGAGGAAGGCGAAAATTTCCTCCTGGGAAAATTCGTCAATGCAGTCTGAGGCAAGTACAATATCCTTATTGTGGCAGAACGGACAGCGGAAATTGCAGCCGCCCAAAAAAATAGTACATGCCACCCGCTTTGGGTAATCAAGCAGGGTGGTTTTATTTAATCCTAAAATTTTCACGTTTGCATCCTTCTTTCATACAATAAAGCATATTGCCCCGTTATGTTAGTTCCGGACATTTGGTTTATGCTGTTTAGGCAAAACTGCAGTGTTATTTTATCTTATTATATACAAAATGACAGATTGACACAACCTATAAAAAGTCTTATAATTAAAGAAATTAATTGCTTTGTTTAAATAAAAGCAACAATTTCGGCATATGGAGATGCTGTATGACAGTGCGCGAAGCGTATTGTCGTTTGATGCTCATGGGGGAGTATAAGTAGGAAGAGGAGGTACCATTGTGCGTATAGTAGAGAAACTGCTATACGGTATTGGTGGTCTGCTTGCGCTTATACTCCTTTTTATTGCGCTTTGCAGCCGCAATCCCGATATAGCTGTAAAAATTGGAGAACGTTTGGGAAAAACAGACGAAAATATGGAAGATGTGGAGGAAGACCCTGTGGGCAGCTATGCAATAAAAACGACTGTCACGCAGGGAGAACAGCCTGCGGCAGAAAGCCCGGATCCGGAGGATGAAGAGGAAGAAAAGCCTTTGGACATACCGAAAAAAGTGGCGGCGCTGACCGGATACATTCCCGTGAAGTCAACCGGTACGGAGGTTTCGCAGGCCAAGGCGGACGAAATCCTTGAGACATTGGGCAAGGGAAAGACGGGGGACGGTCTTACGTTTGACGAGGAGTTCTATCCGTATTATGCGATGCTCAATGAAACGCAGAAGGCGCTTTACCGTCAGATTTACGCGAATGCGGATGATATGCAGAAGAATTTCTCGCCTGTGACGGATATTACGGCGAACGACCTTAAGAATGCGTTTACGGCGGTGGTGAGCGACCATCCGGAGCTGTTTTGGGTGGATACCGCATACAAGTACAAATATGTGCCGTTAGGACAGGTGGCGGATATTACGCTTGTATTTAACATTACGGCAAACGACATTGAAGGCTCAAAATCAAAGTTTGAGGATGCGGCAAAGCAGATTATGGATCAGACGTATGGCAGTTATACGGATTATGATAAGGAACGGGAAGCACATGACGCACTGATTCAATCGGTGCAGTACGATGCAAACGCGCCCATGAACCAAAGCGCGTACAGTGCGCTTGTATATGGGAGGACCGTATGCGCGGGCTATGCGCGGGCATTGCAGTATGTGCTTATGCAGCTGGATATTCCCTGTTATTATGTTATGGGGTATGCGGGTCAGAACCATGCGTGGAATATCGTAAAGCTAGAAGACGGTCAATACTACAATGTGGACAGTACATGGGATGACACAAATCCGAATACGTATGATTATTTTAACTGTTCCGATGCGGATTACGCGGGGAACCATGTGCGCAGGGATTTGTCAATTTATCTTCCGGCATGCAGGGGAAACAGGTATAGCGGACTTGAAGTGAATCCATCCCAAACGCCGGTAACACCAGTAACGCCGCCGACACCGCCGCCGGCAACCACTACAACAACAACGACAACAACAACGACGCCGCCGACAGGAACGGCTACGGCAGGAGGAACGACTGTTCCTGACAACAATACGGCAAATATTACGGTGCAGACGGTGCGTGGCAGTGAAGAAGGGTATATCGGGGATATTTACGATTACTATATTGCGTGCTTTCAGGAGATGATGGCGACGGACGATGACAATGTAAGCTTTGACCTGATTATCACGGATAAAGACCTTTGGGATGACATCTATAAGGCATATGGCGACGGTGATGTACAGGACGGATTTATCGAGCGGTATTTGGTCGAAAAGCATAGGAACAGCTGTGTTATGAGCGTAACTGCTCAGGAGCGCGAGGACGGAAGCTGGCTTTTGAGCCACACGGCAGAAGTCAATTAAAACGTATATTGTAATATCATAATGACGATAATAAGTGCAGTGGTTTTTTGGACATCAGGAAACGGCTGCACTTTTTATGTGCATTTCCATGTATGGAAATATACTGCGAAGGCGGCGCATACATAGATTGGTGATAAGGGGGAGCGGAGTATGGAGTTTTGGAGGCAGAGAGGGTATCAGAGGGTGGTTCTGTACATTATGACATGTGTGTCGGTTTTATTTCTGCTAAAATACATTCTGCCATATTTCCTGCCGCTTGCATTGGCGCTTTTAATCGTGGTGCCCCTGCAGCGGTTCTGCATCCATGCGGAGGAAAAGAGGCGTGCTAAGGGGAAAGGCTGCGGCTTATATAAAAGTAACGGCAAGGGTGTGATGGCGGGCGGAATCCTGTTTGGAATCATTCTTGCGGTGGCGCTGGTTATTGTGGGAATCGGAACGTTTCTGATAAGCAGGGCGAGGGAAGTGGTGCGGGACGTCGGTTTTATTACGGAGAGTATTTCCAAAATAATTTCTGACACGAGTGTCAGAATTGAACGCTTTTGGGGATTTGAGAAGGGGTCTGTAAGCGGCTGGATTGAGGAGTGGATTTCTGGCTTTGCGGGGAGTCTGATGCACACGGGTGACGGGCTTTTAAGCGGCGGACTGCGGTATCTGTCCGTGGCGGGGCATGTCGGCACGTTTATCCTTGTGAGCTTTATCTGTGTTGTGCTGTTTGCGCGTGAAATTGAGCGGTGGCAGCAGGGGCTTTTAAATCTTGCCGCGCTGGAACCGGCAATTGACCGTATTCTTTCTATTATTATCCGGATTGGCAAAAAACTTGGGGGGATGATTAAGACGTATGCAAAAACACAGTCCGTGATTTTAGTGTGTATCAGTGTGACGGCAACGGTAGGACTTTATATCGGCGGTGTGACGGACGCGTATTCTTATGGAATTTTAGCAGGTGTGATGGATTTTCTGCCCTTTATCGGAACAGGGATTGTGCTGATTCCGATTGCCGTTGTCCATTTTATCCGCGGAAAAATCTTTGGCGGTATTGCCGTGATGATAACGTATGTCCTGTGTGTGCTGATACGGGAGCTTTTAGAGCCGCGGCTTTTGGGGAACGGACTGCGGTTTTCGCCGGTTGCGGTACTGATTGCCGTATACGCGGGAGTGCTGTTTTACGGAATCGGCGGTGTAGTGCTTGGCCCGGTGACGTTGCTGATTTTAGTGGAGCTGGGGAAAGAAATGTTTTGTTAAGATATTAACATATTGACAGAAACAGACAGAATAGTATATATTATTGTAGGAAATTAGGAGCCCTTTAAAACACCGTTTAATCTTTAATCATGGAGGTTATGGAAAATGAAAGCTTACAAGGACATGAATCGGGAAGAGCTTCTTGCGCTGCAGGGAGAGCTTCAAAAGCAGTATGATAAACTAAAGGAATCAGGCATTAAGCTTGATATGTCGCGGGGGAAGCCTGGAACAGACCAGCTTGACCTTTCTGCGCCGATGCTTGACGTGTTAAACAGCAAATCGTCATTTAAAGGCGTAAACAACATAGATATCAGAAATTACGGTCTGATGGACGGAACGGATGAGGCAAAGGCTTTTTTTGCGGAGCTGATGGAGTGTCCTGTGGATCACGTGATGGTGTATGGAAATTCGAGCCTTAGTGTGATGTATGATTTGGTTTCAAAAGCGATGGTGCACGGTATCTGTGGAAGCACGCCGTGGTGTAAGCTTGATAAGGTGAAGTTCCTGTGTCCAGTACCGGGGTATGACAGGCACTTCGCGATTACGCAGAGTTTTGGCATTGAGATGATTAATATTGGGCTTGATGAGAACGGCCCGGATATGGATTTGGTGGAGCAGTATGTAAATAACGACCCTGCAGTAAAAGGGATTTGGAATATTCCGAAATATTCCAATCCTACGGGTGTGGTGTACTCGGACGAGGTGGTAAGGCGCTTTGCCAATTTGAAGCCTGCGGCTGAGGATTTCAGGATTTATTGGGATAACGCGTATGCAGTCCACCATGTTTATCTGGAGGATAAAGCGCAGATTTTGAATATCGTGGAGGAGTGTGAAAAGGCGGGTAATCCGGATATGTATTATGAGCTTTGTTCGACTTCGAAGATTACTTTTCCGGGTGCGGGCGTTGCGGCTTTGATTACGTCGCCAGCGAACATAGCGGATGTAAAAAAGACTGTGAGCATTCAGACCATCGGTTACGATAAGGTCAATCAGATGCGTCATGTGCTGTATTTTAAGAATGCGGCGGGTGTTGCGGCGCATATGGAAAAACATGCGGCAATTTTACGCCCGAAGTTTGACGCGGTGCTTGACTGCCTTGAGAAGGAGCTTGGCGGGTTGGGAATCGGAAGCTGGATAAAGCCGCGCGGCGGATATTTCATTGCGTTTGAAACGCTGCAGGGCTGCGCGAAGCGGGTGATTGCGCTTTGTAAGGAGGCAGGCGTGGTGATGACGCCGGCAGGCTCGACATACCCTTATAAAAAGGATGAGGCGGACACAAGCATCCGGATTGCGCCGACATGCCCGACGCCGGAGGAGCTGTCGAAGGCGTGCGCGGTGTTTGTGCTTTGTGTGAAGCTTGCTTCCGTGGAAAAGTATCTCGTGGAAGCAGCGTAGACTTTAATAAATATTTAACAAAAATAAAACATGGATTTTATACAAATTGCGAGCGGAAAATTAAACAGAAAATACAGACAATTTATCGAAAAAGTTGTAAAATAGGAAAGGATACTTTGTAAAGTATTACAATACAATTTGGAGGTAAAAAGATGAAAAAGAGTATGAGTATACGCTTAAAAATTTTGATACCCGTCTGTATTTTGGGGATACTTGCAATTTTAATCGCTACGTTTGGATTTACAAGCATGAAAGAGATGCAGGACGGTACGACACAGCTTAAACGCGTCGGGATTGCTGCGCTTGGTGCGCTTGACCAGGTGTCAATTCAGGCAAACAAAATGGAAAAAATGGCGCTTGTCTATACACAGCTTCAGGGAGAAGGAAAAGAAGCTGTTTGGGGAATGGTTGAAGAATCTAATGAAAAAATAAAGGCACAGATTGAGACGGCGAGGTCTTATTTACCACAGGAGGGTGCCCAGGAAGGTCTGAATGCAATTGAGTCTGCCACAAATGATCTGTATGCATTGGCAGTACAGATAAAGGACAAAGTGGACAGCGGAGATGCGCAGGGGGCAGCGCAGATTGTCATGACGGATATGAACACTATTTCGACGAATGCGGAAACGGTTATCAAAGAGGTAAGTGACATTAATAATTCCGATATTCAGAAGATTAACGATTATCAGGAAAATGTGTATTTGTTTGCTACTGTGGTGTCAGGCGTGATGATTGTAATGCTGGTTGCGATGTTTATTGTAACGGTTGTCATTATTCATAAATTTGTCATCGCTCGTCTGCGCAGGCATACGGTAAAAATTGATGAAATTATAGACAGTATTGAGCGCGGTGAAGGGAATTTGTCACTTCGCCTTACCATATCAAACGGTGATGAGCTTGGACGACTTGCGGTAAATATGAACCACTTAATGGAAATTTTGGAACATGTTATGCAGAAGCTTCACGAGGACTCCGTTTCGCTTGACAGTATTGTATCAAACGTAGTGGAGAAGGCGGCGAATGCGAATACGAATGCGTGTGATGTATCGGCAGTGACGCAGGAACTTTCCGCAACGATGGAAGAGATTGCGGCGACGGTTGCAGGCGTAGACCAGAATGCGACCAGCGTCATGAATGAGTTGAATGAAATGCAGAATGCGACGGACAATATCGTTGTATATGCAAACGAAATGAAGGAACGTGCAACGGCACTTGAGGAGTCGGCAGCACAGAATAAGAGGAATACGATTAAGCTCGTGGCGCCGATTATTGAGAAAATTAAGGCTGCGATTGAGAACAGTAAGGAGATTGAGAAAATCAGCTCACTGACAGGAGAGATTCTTTCGATTTCAAGTCAGACAAATCTGCTTGCGCTGAATGCGTCGATTGAGGCGGCAAGAGCAGGCGAGGCAGGTAAGGGCTTTGCGGTCGTTGCCGATGAAATCAGGCAGCTTGCGGATTCAAGCCGTGAGACGGCAAATAATATTCAGGAAATTAACGGTACGGTTCTTGCGCTTGTGCAGGATTTGATTGATAATTCCAAGGAGATTACGGGATATCTTGAGGGGACGGTGCTGAAGGATTATAACAATTTTGTCGCAAGTGGTAAGCAGTACCGTGACGACGCCGAGCATGTGGATTCGGAAATGACGATGTATGCGGCGCATTCCGCAGAGATTACAAATACTGTCAGCAGAATGGTGGAGTCGATTAACGGTATTACAAGGGCAGTTGACGAGAGTGCAAACGGTGTAACGAACGTGGCACAGAGTATCCAGACACTTGTGGGTGAGCTGAATGTCGTTAATTCCGAGATGGAGCAGAACGGTGAGATTGCAGGCAGTCTGCGGGAAGAAGTACAGAGGTTTAAGATTGGCTGAAAGGTCAATTTAAACATAGATATTTTATTAAAACAACTACATAATTTTTCCGGGGTGGAATGCCCCGGAAATTGCTAGGGGTGCGCATGTGCTGAGATTTTACCCTCATTACCTGAACCGGATAATACTGGCGTAGGGAAGCAGTATGAAGAACACGACGTTGCGGCGTTGTGGTGCACCCTCCTAGTGAAACAAAACTAAGGAGGTTTTTTTATGTCACAAAAAAAGGAATTTACAGGAAGCAACAGGAGGATGTCTACGGTGAGGGAGCTTGTGTTCTGCGCGATGTCGATTGCGCTTGGGACGGTACTGTCGAATATTAAGCTGCTCCATTTCCCATGGGGAGGTTCGATTACGCTGCTTTCCATGCTCATCATCGTACTGCCGGGATATTTTTACGGGCTTAGTGCGGGTTTGGCTACAGGCGTGGCGTATGGGGCGCTGCAATTATTTATTGATCCGTATGTGATTTTTCCGATGCAGCTTGTCGTGGATTATTTTCTTGCGTTTGGCGCGCTGGGGCTTTCGGGACTATTCGCGAATGCGAAAAACGGGCTTGTTAAAGGCTACATAACAGGTGTTTTGGGAAGATATGTTTTTGTGGTTATTTCAGGCTGGATTTTCTTTGGTGAATATGCATGGGAAGGCTGGGCGCCGCTTCCGTATTCGCTTGCCTACAATGGTATTTACATTTTTGCGGAAGCGGCGGTAACCGTTATTATCATTATGCTTCCGCCTGTGAAAAACGCGATTAACAGGGTGAAAGCGATGGCATAAGGCAACATCATATTATGATTTCCTTGAGAGCGTCCTCGATTTGGGGCGCTCTTCGTTCGTATACGGCAATGATGAGCGCGAGCTCGTCCGCCGGGAGTATGCCGTCTTTTTTTCCGCGCTTTTGGCGCCGGTCCATGCAGTAGAGTACGATGAAAAGCTTGAGCATCTGCGCCTGTGCCATGCCGCATAGCATATGCTTTAAAAAGCAGTAATCCTCAAAGATATCAAGGAAATTTTTCTGCAGGAAATATATATAATAGGAAGTCGTGAGCGCGTCAAAGTCAGGAACGTAGTCGTACACATGTTCTGTTAGCGCTTTTAGCTTTTTGTCTGCTTCTGTCGGATTCGTCTTTGTCAGCGTGTAAAATTCGCGGATGTATTTTTGGCAAAGCCTGTACAAAACAGGCGATGAGTGTTTCAGGGACGGGTGGTAAAAACCTTTGAAAAAGAGCGTGTGCATTGTGGAGGCATTTACCGTAAACGGTTTGCTTTGGGCATAGTGCGTGCTTTCCGACGGGGAATAGGCAAGCGGGCTTGGCAGCGCAAACTGTTCGGAACCTAGATTTATGCCAGTGTTGAGAGCACCATACGCAAGGCATTTGTCCTGCGCGTCCTTGGCGTAGGCTAAAAGGCTTGTGTTTAGTCCGCATCCGTTTGCGAGCATTGTAATGAGTTCATCGCGCGATTTTAAAAGGTAGTTGAGGAAGTCAGAATCATCGTTTGTGGTATTTTCTTCGTAATGTACCTTTCCTGCCGTTTCTTCAAAGGTAAATGGAATTCCTGCTCTTGCCTGTTTGAGAAAAAGTCTTGCCGCTTCGTGGCAGGCAAGATAGAGCGTTTCTTCGCAGAAAGTGCCAAAGTTTGAGAGCTGGCGCGGAAATTCGACGCATACACGCGGCATATAGTCCGTGCCGTGATTTTTCTGCAGGCTGCAAAGATGGTCGAACCCCCAAAAAGGGCAGCGGTATTGGTGCTTGCTGCATCGGAACGAGGTCAGCTCCTCTTTTTTGACGACAAAGCAGCGCATAAGAAAGCCGAAAACGCCTTTCTCGGAGATGTATTTTTCGTAAGTCTCGTCGTCAATCGGGATTTTCCAGCCGCGGCAGCAGTTGGAGGGACACGCGGCGCCGGTGCAGTGAAATTGTTTTAGTATGGATATTTGTCTGATTTTCATAGGGGTAATCCTTTTATTTTTTGTAATCTTTTAAAAGGGCCGCTTGCAAAGCCGGCAGCCCTAGTGTATAATCTGCTTAGAAAGGTTTATCGGATGTGATATCCGATTGCCCTTAGTATAAAATAGTGTTAAAAGAAATAAGCATCAACCTTGGGCCGGCGGATGCTTATTTCTTTTTATGATTTTCTATGTAAGACAATGCAGTAAAGACAACTAGCAGCAATGTTAAAATTTCCATTGTATTCATAGGATTCACCCTCCTTTATAGGACTAGAGGGCATCATAATCGGAACATCACATCCGCTTTCCGTTCGATATACGACAGAATTGTATCATAGAAATTGTGGTTTCACAATCGAACATTCAGAAAATTACCGGTGGACTTTTAATCCAATATATTCAATCGCAAACATTTCCGAAGAACATTTCCCACCAAAAGAAAAGCTTTACATGCGCAATATAACACGATAGAATAGAAGTAACATACACAAAGGAAATCAAAATCTATGCGCTATATTAAAATCGAAGATACCACGCCGGGAATGAACCTTGCGTACAATATGTATGATGCAGACGGACATACGCTGATCTGCAGCGGCAGCATTCTTTCGGAATTTTATATCAAACGGCTGAATGATTATGGATTTGATGGAGTCTATATTACGGACGAGCTGTCAGAGGATATCCAAATTGAGCCGGTCATCACGCCGCAGCTGCGCGCTGAGGGACTGGTAGGAGTGCGCGAAAGCAATATTGACGAATGTAAGAATGTCGCAAGGAAAATTGTGGATCAGGTGCTCGAGCGGGGAATCCTTTCGCTTGACCTTACGGATTTGAGAAGCTTTGACAGCTATACGTATGCGCATTCCGTCAATGTTGCAGTGATTGCCTGTGTGATTGGGTTCGGGCTTAATTTAAACAGTGAAGAATTGGAGCAGCTTGTCACGGCAGGGCTTCTCCATGACCTTGGCAAGCTTGTCATACCGCGCGAAATTCTGAATAAACCGGCACGTCTTACAAACGAAGAGTACGATTTGATGAAAACGCATTCAAAGCTTTCCTATGAATTGATAAAGGAGCGGTGGGACATTTCCGCGAATGTTAAGGCGGCAGTGCTTTATCACCACGAAAATGTTGACGGAAGCGGGTACCCCGACGGAAAGGAAGGAGATCAAACCTCGCTTTTTACGAAAATACTGCATGTTGCGGATGTATATGATGCGCTTGTGTCAAAACGGCCGTATAAAAACCCGTATTCCCCGTATGAAGCATGCGAATATCTGATGGGTGCCGGAGGCATTATGTTTGAACCAAAGGTTGTCGAGTCGCTTCTGCTATATGTGCCGTTTTACCCGAAAGGCACGCAGGTAAAGCTCTCCGATGGCAGAGACGGTATTATTGTTGAAAATTCCGGAACAAGAAACTTACGGCCGTTGCTGCGGCTGCTTGATGGAACGATGCTTGATTTGCAGGAGCACGAAAACTTTAAAATTACGATTTTGCATGAAACAAACGAACAGGTACTTGACCCGGTTGTAGGAGAGGCGGACCGCAAGAAAATGCTGACACCCTCAAGACGCTACCGGATTATGGTTATCGACAATATGCTGGTTCATCTGCAGTCCATGAGAGGGTTTCTGCATAATTTATATGATTTGGAGCTGCTTACGTCACCTGACCAGGCGCTTCTTTGCCTGAAAAGGCAGGCGGAGCCGGATTTGATTATCCTGTCAATGGACATTCCGCGGGTAAACGGGATAGAACTGATTGGAAAGATACATGACATTGTGGGGGATATGGTGCCGGTGCTGTCCGTGATTAATACAAATGATAAGAGTCTTGTGGCGCGCTGCAGGAAGGCGGGAGCGGCAGGATATATTGTAAGGCCGTACAAGCCTACGTTTGTGAAGGCGGAGATTAAGCGCATTCTTCTGAAGCAGCAGGTCACGCACTGACTATGGGGAATCGCGGAATCCGTAAACGGCGCAAGGTTGACAAAACCACCATGCGGCATTAAAATAAAGCGATTGGATTTAAGAACGATAAAAATAAAGGAGATTGTGAAGAAAATGGCAGACGATAAAAAACTTGTGGAGGCGATTACTTCGATGGAGGAGGATTTCGCCCAGTGGTATACGGATGTGGTAAAAAAGGCGGAGCTTTGCGACTATTCCAGTGTGAAGGGCTGTATGATTATCAAGCCTGCGGGCTATGCGCTGTGGGAGCAGATACAGCAGCAGCTCGATGCACGGTTTAAGGAAACAGGCGTGGAAAATGTGTACATGCCTATGTTTATTCCGGAGAGCCTTTTGGAGAAGGAAAAAGATCATGTGGAGGGTTTTGCGCCGGAGGTTGCATGGGTGACGCACGGTGGTTTGGAGCCGCTGCAGGAGCGTCTGTGCGTGCGTCCGACATCGGAAACCCTGTTCTGTGATTTTTATAAAAACGAAGTGCAGTCCTACAGGGATTTGCCAAAGGTTTATAATCAGTGGTGTTCGGTTGTGCGCTGGGAAAAGACCACACGTCCGTTTTTAAGAAGCCGCGAATTTTTGTGGCAGGAGGGACATACCGTACATGCAACAGCGGAGGATGCCGAAGTGCGTACGATTCAGATGTTGAATGTGTATGCCGATTTTGTTAAAGAAGTGCTTGCAATTCCTGTCGTAAAAGGTCAGAAGACGGAGAAGGAGAAATTTGCGGGTGCGGAATCTACCTATACAATCGAGGCGCTGATGCATGACGGCAAGGCGCTTCAGTCCGGAACGAGCCATAATTTCGGTGACGGTTTTGCAAAGGCGTTTGGCATTCAGTTTACGGATAAGGATAATACGCTGAAGTACTGTTATCAGACTTCATGGGGGCTGTCAACGCGCATTATCGGTGCGGTGATTATGGTGCATGGCGATGATTCGGGGTTAAAGCTTCCGCCAAGGGTAGCGCCGACGCAGATTATGATTATTCCAATCCAGCAGAAAAAGGAGGGCGTGCTGGACAAGGCATATGAATTGCGTGACCGTCTGTTAAAGAGCGGGTTCCGCGTGAAAGTAGATGATACGGACAAGAGTCCGGGCTGGAAGTTCAGCGAGTGTGAGATGCGCGGCGTGCCATTCAGAATAGAAATCGGTCCGAAGGATATCGAAAATAATAAGTGTGTTTTCGTGCGCCGTGACACGAGAGCGAAGCTTGAGGTCGCGCTTGGCGATGCCGAAGCAAAGGCGGCGGAGCTGCTTGAGACTATTCAGAATGATATGTATGAGGCGGCGAAGGCGCATTTGGAGTCGCATATCTACAGCGCCGCATCATGGGATGAATTTTGTGATACGATTAACAATAAGCCCGGTTTTGTGAAGGCGATGTGGTGCGGCGACCAGGCATGCGAGGATAGGATTAAAGACGAGCTTGCGGCAACCAGCAGATGTATGCCGTTTGAGCAGGAGCAGCTGGGCGATACGTGTGTCTGCTGTGGAAAACCCGCGAAGAAGATGGTTTATTGGGGGCGGGCATACTAAAAACCAATAATTTTAAATTTTGCGAAAATTTGAAAAATTTGTTGCATAGAAGCAGGAAAATGTGTTAGCATATATTCATATATTATAAGAACTTACTATAAGTTTTTATAATATTGGTAAATTGTGTGGGTCTTATAGATTAGAAGCGGATGGGAGGGATATACAATGACGAAAGCGAATGTGTTTACGGATAATTTTATGAATAAGTTAAAAGCAAATGACTTCGTAAAAGACAATCAGCCAAATAAAGGTCCTGAAATGGATGCTGCGTTTATTGCCCAACAGCTTTCTTCGTATGCCAATTTGTTAAAATCCGGAATTATTGAGAAAACGACACACAAAGAATAAGATTAGGTAAAATATATGTTTCAAACGGCTGATGAACAAAAAGCATTTTTAAAACAATTCAACTTGTCACAAAAACAATTTCGGGAGTCGATGCTGACGTGGGATGAGTTGGAGCGGATAGCGCAGGATTATATAAGTAAAAAGGATGAACATACGGCAACTGTACGGAATTATGTCGAAAAAATACAACAGTGTGCATATGTTCATTCTTTCGGTTATAGGGTAAAAAACGTCACACATCTGATTGCAAAAATCATTCGAAAGAATCCCAAATATTTAAAACTGGGGAAGGCAATATCGAGTGATAATTATACAGAATACATTACCGATTTAATGGGAATCAGAATTCTTCTTCTGTTTAAAGAAGATTGGATGGGAATGCATGATTATTTGATGGGGGAATTTCAGGGTGATTTTGCGGAGAAGCCGTTTGCGTATATTCGTAAGGGTGACGACAGAAGTCTGTATGAGGGGAAGGTTAGAATTGTTGAGGAGAAACCTTACCGGTCGGTTCACTACCTGATAAAAGATAGGAAGACAGCCTTGTGCATTGAAATTCAGGTTCGGACGCTGTTTGAAGAGGCATGGAGCGAAATTGACCATAAACTGCGATATCCATACAATTTATCAAATGAAATGATAGCTTCCTATTTAGAGATTATGAACCGTGCGGCAGGCATGGCAGATGAGATGGGAACGTTTCTGCATGCATACTTAAAGGAATTTGAAAGGGCAATGGAAGAAGGCATAGCAGATGAAAATGAGGTTTATGATTATATTTTAGAGCAAATACAACATTGCGATGAGAGTGAAGTAAAAGCAAACATTACCGACAAAATTAAAAGGGCACAAAAGTATAGGGAGTTGGTAAATGTGTCTGAAATAATGAAGGACATTTTGAAAAACATATAGGAAAGAGGTCAGTCCGATGGAGGACAGAAATTATAAAACACTAAAGGAAGAATTAAACAGCACATTTTCGGATGAATATATAAGGAATGTCAGCCTGTTGATTCATCAAATGGCAGAGCAGTTTTATGAGGAACAAAAACTGGAGGGAAAAGTATACTTTGATGACATTGTCTTTGAATATTGCCTGATTGATATTTTGGAGGACATAGCGAGATTAAGGCATTTTCATGATATTGAACTTGTGAATTATGTGAAGTTAATGGCATATACAGCGTCATGGTGCTTGAAGAGAAAACCGTTTCAAATGATAGAGGGAGCCAGTGTCGATTATATTTATGTAAATGAACGGTTTGCTTTATCACTGCTATTGCAGGCATCCGGCTGTTTTGATTCCGGTATAAAGTGTGCAAAAGAGGATGTGGAAAAAGTAGAAAAATTGGTGGAACAGATATTTTATCATTTAAAATACAGGAATACAAATCCGCAGACGTTAGAACTGCTGCTGGTTGGGATTGAGAATGGAAAACTATTATATAATAATAGCAGGAGCAACTGAGCGATACATGTGTCTGCTGCGGAAAACCCGCGAAGAAGATGGTTTATTGGGGACGGGCGTATTAAAAATATTGTAAAAATCGGAGCATCTCGGAAAGAGATGCTCTTATACTCTGAAGTAATCAGCTACAACAAAAAGAACTTTGAAAGGGAGCTTCAGAACGGGGGCCGACAGCATAACAGGCAGCAGAACAAGACTAAACGGAGAGAGGAAGATATCTCTCTACTGGATATATCGGCTGACTGCCTTTCATGACATCATTTTCTGTTATAAAAATTACATAGCTGTCGGGAATATCCTCCGTATTATCACCGGGCTTTAATATATGTGCATCCAACAGGCTGCTGTTGTGCCTTGCCCTTTTTGCGCCTGCTCCTGCATCCTGCCTCTGAATTTCTACGTCAAACTCTTTCTTGGTGCTGTCAACTGCATGAACGTCTAAAATGGCAGAACGTCCCTGCAAATTCTTTAACGGGTCTTGTGTGCGGACCGACTTAATCGTTATATCTTTTCGTCCTAAGATAATCCGGAGTATCAGTTCCACACCCTCGTAAAGTTCCTGATAATCGTCTGCAAAGACTTGCGAATTAAAGTCCTTTAGTATTGTATCAAGATGTACGTGAGAACAAGGTGCCTCTTTGATACAGGTTTCCGTAATGTTAAAATCCAGCGGCAGTTCTCTTCCTTCGACTACAAAGAGCACGGTACCTACTGACAGGGCAGCATTTTGTGGATATTCAACAGGAATTAGGGTTTCCTAATGCAGCTCCATACTGTGTATCCCTTTCGTGTCTCTAGGGTTATCCATGCTCTGCTTTTTTGTCGGTAAACCAGCATATGCAGGTTTACTTATCCTGTGTTTCATGATAATTCCTCCGTTTAAATATTTTCTAAAATTTATTTTTGATTCGTATTGTCCATTTCCTCATGCAGGGGGTTAAATCCGTCCTCGTTTGTCATAACGCACCTGCCTGAGTCATTTGTTATTATATGATACATATCTTCCCCAAACAGGTCAGATTCCACTAAGTAATACCTAGTGTACTGTACCGTTCATAT
>DKYC01000043.1:3434-5514 GCA_002492295.1 Lachnospiraceae bacterium UBA7110 | reverse complement strand
ATCATAGCAAACTTTTTTACTTTATGCAATTCATAATATTTATTGACTATAAAAGAATTTCATTTTACTATGGAATTACAGTTTATTACAGTTTATTCAAAAGCAGCCGACTGGAGGTATCAATGTATCGTTTGAAACTTTTTTTAAACAGCTTTCTTGCGCTGTTTGCCGTTATGAGACTGACAGGCATGGAAACAAAAAATCCGGTTTCCATCATTCTCTTTATTATCTTCTTATTTATTTTTTCGGGCTTGAACAGCGACAGGACGGAAAGCCATATTGCGTCAAAAGACCCTTATATCGCCGCCGTTCTTGCGCTTATTTTCTGTTCTTTCACGCTTGCCGCCAAGTATGAGACCATCCTGGGGACGATGACGAGCACGCTATTTTGTACCATAATCCTGCTCTTTACGTGGTTTGGGCTCTTTTTGATTTACTTTTATCTCTCTATATGGCTTTTACAGGCAGCCGCACAGCTGCACATCACGGGAAACACATATTCATCGGCGTGGCTTAATGTTGTAACCGTTATCTGCTGCATGCTCTGCTGGTCCTTTTATTTCCTGCATGAGTATCCCGGTGTTATGACGCCTGACAGTATAAACCAGTACGCACAGGTTATCGGTGCCTATTCACTGAGCAATCACCATTCCATCGTGCATACGGCATTAATCGGGCTTTTTTACAATCTCGGGCTTTCGCTCACTGGTAATGTCACCTTCGGGCTTGCCCTTTATACGCTTGCACAAATGTTTTTTATGGCGCTTGCCGCGGGATATGTCGTAAGGACAATGCAGAAGGCAAATATAATAACACCCGTAATCATAATAACAATCCTGTTCTATGCCCTCATGCCATATCACGGGATTTACGCAGTCACGATTTGGAAGGATATTCCGTTTGCAGGCTGCTTTACCCTGTTCTCGGCTGCACTGATGCGTTTTCTTCTGCGCGGAAACGCGGCTGCCACATCAGGACGCGCTCCAAAACTGTGTATCGGCGAATATTTTTCACTGGTGATTCCCTATGTTTTTTCGGGCATTATGCTCTGCCTGCTGCGCACCAACGGCTGGTATGCCTTTTTGATATCCCTTCCGTTTATCCTGTTGGTATACCGCAGGAGCTGGCGGACCATGCTGCCAATCCATGCAGTCATTCTGCTTCTTGTGCTTTTTGTGAGGTATCCCGTGATGCATGTTTATGATATCAGGCAGGTAGATTTTGTCGAGTCTTTATCTGTCCCCATACAGCAGCTTGCACGTGTTGTCGCGCAGAACGAAGGCATGGAGGAAAGCCAGATTGCGTTCGTGGAACATATCATGGACGTGACAAAGGTTGCCGGAGTCTATCAGCCGGATGTCTCCGACAGCATTAAAAACCTGGTTCGCGAAAGCGGAAGCGACTACCTTGAGACCCATAAAGGTGCTTTTTTCAAAAACTGGTTTTTCATCGGTTTATCCCATCCGAAAACATATTTTGATGCTTTTGTGGCACAGACGGTCGGCTTTTGGTATCCGGACGTATCCTATCAGGCGGGGCTTGCCGACGGTATCTATCCCAACGATTTCGGACTTTCCTGGCAGCCTGTTCTAAGCGGGAGCGCCGTTGTCAAAATCAGGGAAATCCTCTTTAAGCTCCAGGACTTGATTCCGCTTTACGGAATGATGTGGAGTATGGGCTTTATGCTGTGGACATTGATTCTCACAATTGCACTTAGCATCCGCGAGGAACGAACTGCCAATGCAGTTCTTGCACTCCCCGTGCTTTTACTGATGTTCACGCTCATCATTGCAACGCCCGTTGCCACGGAATTCCGCTATGCATATGCATTGTTTTTCGGCATGCCGGTTTACCTTATTGCTCCGTTTGTGCGCGAAAAAAGCGGAACCTAATAAACAGCCGACACATTTTCAATTTGGTTGTCCACAACATCGAAGGCGATAATATTTTTGTCCGTCCTGTGATGCGTCATATAATATCTGCCATCAATTTTGTTGATATAATAAGGCGTTCCGCCGTTTAGTCCAAACTGTGCATAGACATCCTCATAAATACCGTTTTTTAAATCCTCCAGGCTCTT
>DKYC01000043.1:2008-3180 GCA_002492295.1 Lachnospiraceae bacterium UBA7110 | reverse complement strand
CCTCCAGGCTCTTCGTCCTGATAATGGTGGCATATTCCTGGTTTTCCGTATTGTCGGTTGATACCGTAATATAATAATAATCCTGTATTTTATAAAGCTGTACCATTCCCGCAAGATTTGCCGGCACTTCATACCTGTCCGTAACCGTAAGCTTTGCATCTTTGCCGTCTCCTGTAATCTGCGCCTTCAGGATGGTTTGGTTATTATGGCCGGAAACGAAATATATTCCGTCCTCCATAACGGTAAACGAACGGACATACACACCGTAGAGCTCATCTATTTTCAGGATATTATCAATATATAACGGATATACACCCCGGTCATCCGGAGTGTCACACCGTTTCACCAAATAAAGCTCTCCCGTGATGGAGCTCCATGCCATAAATTCCTGTCTTTCCTCATGATATAGGACAAAATGGGGCTTCATTCCAATTCCTTCCAAAGTCTGTGTATGCGCGTATCCCTTGTCCGTTTTCTGAAAAGCAAGCAGCCTGTTGTGTTCCGTATCGTCAACAAGAAGTGTTGTCCCGTCAAATGCGATTGTATGCGCATAATGCACTTCCTTTGTGAGAATCTTCCACTCCGTCAACGGTCTGCCTAACGTATCACTGTACAATACCTGATCGTGGTAACAGTCAGCAATAAAATACGTTTCGTCCGCTTTCATTATATATGTCGCAACATTTAAGGTATTGTATGTGTTATATTCCGTTTCCGGCTGTGGATATTCCACCAGACCGTCATATACGGCACCACTGTTTTCCTGCCCTTGTGTCTCTTCTTCCTCTGCAGGAACCGGATTTTGCCCCGTGCATGCCGCCAAGGTCAGGCACAGCAGTATGCATAGGATTATTCCTCTCCCTGGTCTTTTTGGTTTTCGCATGATGCGCCTCCCCTTCTTTATCTTCTTATTTACCGATTTCTTCTTTTATTTTACCCGGCTTTTTATAACATTGCACGATATGTCAGTAGATTAGTATTATCATAGTACGGTTTCTGTAAAAAATCAACAAAAATTAATTATTTTTTAAAGCTATTTCACGATATTTCATTTTAAATATGCACAAAAAAAGTGCAATTAATTAAACTTATGAACAAATTGTAAACAAAATTTGAATAATTTATTCTTTTTTTATTGACCTTTCAACGAAATGATGTATAATAACTATTTG
>DKYC01000043.1:1502-1728 GCA_002492295.1 Lachnospiraceae bacterium UBA7110 | reverse complement strand
AAATGATGTATAATAACTATTTGTAAGTCGGAAACATACCGCACCTTTTGCTTGGTGCATATGTTCTAATTACCCATATTCAAATTGAACATATTCAATTTGAACATGGCGAAACATAAACAGGCTTAAAATAAGCTTGCCCAAATTGGGCGCGCAGAAAGCGCAAGGAGGAGAATAAATTATGAAAAAGAAAATTTTAGCAGCAATCATGACACTTACATTAGGC
>DKYC01000043.1:0-1236 GCA_002492295.1 Lachnospiraceae bacterium UBA7110 | reverse complement strand
GCAATCATGACACTTACATTAGGCACAGCTATGCTTACAGCATGCGGCTCTACATCAGATGAGACTGTTGATGCAAACGTAAATGAGTCCGTTGTATCTGAAGTAGAGGCAACAGACGTTGAGACAACCGTAGCACCTGCAACAGAGGCTCAGGATGTTACAACTGAGGCAGATACGGAAGCTCAGACAACCGAGGCGGATACAGAAGCACAGACAACTGAGGCAGAAACAGCAAATGCAGAAGCTACGGAAGCCCAGACAACTGAAGCGGAAACGGCAGCAGCAGAAACAACTGTAGCAGCAAACTAATCTGTAATAAGACACCAAAAACCCTGCCTGTAAAATGGCAGGGTTTTTTTATTTCCCGGATTCTTCCTCAATCCTTTATCTGCCTCCCCTCATGATCCATATGATACCCGTCCCGATATATCAGTTCGGAGAGCGGCACAAAAGCATAACCAGCGTCCTTTAATGTAGTAATCAGCGTATCAAGCGCTTCCGCAGTGTATTTTGCACCGTTGTGGCAGAGAATGATGCTCCCGTTTCCAAGGTGTTCATTCTGTGTTACTGTTTTCAGAATAGAGTCTACACCGTAGTCTTTCCAATCCAGACTGTCAACATCCCACTGGATGGTATAATAGCCGCACTTCTTTGCCGTTGACACAACCGCGTCGTCATAATCACCGTAAGGCGGCCGGAAGAGAAACATCTCATAGCCTGTAAGGGTTTTTACCTTATCGTGGACGCTCATAAGTTCTGTTTCTTTTTCGGCATCGGAAAGCTGGCTCATATTCTTATGGTTTTGGCTGTGGTTTCCAAGGTCATGACCTTCGGCAAGAATCATTTTGACATCATCCGGATAGGTGTCCACCCACCCGCCCGTCATAAAAAATGTCACCTTTATATCATGCTTTTTCAGAATCTCCATGATTTTCTGTGTGTCCTGATTACCCCACGGTAGCGGTAACTTGCGGAAAGTAGCAAAAGGCAAGTAAATACAGAAAGAAAGGCAACCGCTATCCCTTACACTACAACTTAATAGACCATAAAAAATAAGACGTTCAAACATGAGCGTCTATTTTTTTACCCAAAATTCAGACGAAAGGAGCTGATAACGTGGCAGTATTCCGAGTGGAGAAAAACAGGGACTACACCGTTATGTCAAACCACCACCTACGCAATGCTGACTTATCCCTAAAGTCAAAAGGGCTTCTTTCACAAATGCTATCGCTGCCC
>DKYC01000050.1 GCA_002492295.1 Lachnospiraceae bacterium UBA7110 | reverse complement strand
GCACAATAAAGTGCTTACTTTACGTTTTTTCCTTATGGATATATTATAATCTTACAGGCGGAAAAAAACAAGCCGCAAACAAAATTAAAAAAGAAAACAGGAGGAAAAAACTATGAAAATCGCAGTTATTTGTGCAAATGGTAAAGCAGGTAAACTGATTGTGGAGGAAGCTGTTGCAAGAGGAGCAGATGTTACTGCTGTTGTCCGTAACGAAAACCAAACTGCAGCAATAAAAGTCATTAAAAAAGATTTGTTTGATTTAACCGCATCCGATTTGGAGGGTTTTGACGTTGTGATAGATGCCTTCGGAGCATGGACGCCGGAAACCCTGCCACAGCACGGCACATCCCTGAAGCATCTTTGCGACCTTGTAAGCGGCAGGGAAACAAGACTTCTTATTGTCGGAGGGGCAGGCAGCCTGTACGTAAACAAAGAGCATACAATACAGGTAATGGACGGGGCAGATTTCCCGGAAATGTTCAAGCCGCTTGCTTCCAATATGAGCAAGGCACTTGATGAACTCCGTACCAGGACAGATGTAAAGTGGACGTATATCAGTCCCGCCGGAGATTTTCAGGCAGATGGAACAAAAACCGGCAACTACATTTTAGGTGGCGAAGAATTAACATTGAACGCCAAGGGAGAAAGTGTAATCAGTTATGCCGACTATGCGGTTGCCATGGTTGACGAGGCATTAAGCGGAAACCACATCCGGCAAAGGATTTCTGTTGTAGCAAAGTAAGCAAGCCAAACTACCCTCTGCTGCCTTGTACGGGCAGAGGGATTTTCTGTAAGAAGAACCTTTCCAAAACTCTATCTTGAAAAGTTTTCAATTATTTTATAAAATAATATTATTAATCTTATGAGCTAATTTAGATGAAGCCGCCATGTACGACGCGCTTCACGCTAAGAAAGGAGTCTTCTTTGTAACATGAAAAACGAAAGAGTAAAACATTTAGGACGCAAAATAAGCGCTTTAATGGTCTGTCTTCAGGTCATCAGCATGATTTTAGTGGTCATCCTGTGCATTAACATGTTTTATAAACTTGCCATGAACCTGTTACGGGACCGTTGCGTTAACGCGACGAACGTTTTGGCATACGAGCTGGACGGCTATGTAGGACCGGAGGATAAAAACATAACTTTGGATGAATTAAAAGCGTTGCTTCGTTGCGAATTTACAATTTTTGACGGAGATGTAAGGGCTTATACGACTATTCAGCAAAACGGTCAGCGGGTTGTCGGCACAAAGCTTTCGGACGACTTGGCGGACATTGTTTTGAGACAGGGTAAAAGCTATATCGGAAACGCGGAAATTTTTGGCGTTAACCATATCTGTTCATACGTTCCGACCAAGGATGAGAATGGTCAGATTAACGGTCTGATTTTTGCCGGAATTTCACTTCAGACGGCTACCGAGCAGATTAATGAAACAGTGATGGCAGCCTGTATTGTCGGTGTTATCGCTGTACTTATCAGCATCATGATTATGTCCGTTTTTATCCGGCATTCCGTTTCGGGACCGCTTGCAAAGCTTACCGGTCTGGCACAGAGGATGGAGCAGGGGGATTTGGGACTTAAATCAAGGAATGCGTTAAAGATTGATATTCGTTCCAATGATGAAATCGGTTATCTGACGCGTATTTTCCAAAATATGATGAATAACCTGAAAGGGTATATTGGTGAAATTTCCGTAACACTTGCGGCAATTTCCGACGGAAACCTGACAGTAAGAACGACACAGAATTATATAGGTGATTTTGTTTCAATTAAAGAATCCTTAGATGAGATTCTGAAAAAGCTTAATGACACAATGTCACAGATTGTGGAGAGCACGGACTACGTTTCCAACGGTGCCGATCAGATGTCCATTGGCGCACAGTCGCTCAGTCAGGGTTCCGTGGAACAGGCAAGCACGGTTGAGGGGCTGGAAATGAATGTACGCGACATTTCACAGCGGATATCACAGTCAGCGGAAAACGCACAGCAGGCAAACCAAATGGTGGAAGCAGTCGGAACGCAGATTATGGAAAGTAATCGGAAAATGCAGGAAATGATTGACGCAATGCAGGAAATCAATAACAGTTCAAATGAAATCGGCAAGATTATCAAAACCATTGAAAGTATTGCCTCACAGACAAACATCCTTGCATTGAATGCGGCGGTGGAAGCAGCCAGGGCGGGCGAGGCAGGAAAAGGCTTTGCAGTTGTCGCCGAAGAAGTGCGCGCCTTAGCAGGCAAGAGTGCGGAAGCTTCCAAAACAACAACGGATTTGATTGAAAGCTCCATTCAGCGGGTGGAACACGGCTCAGCAATTGCAGGCGAAATGGCATCGAAACTGGAATTCGTTGTTTCGGGTGCAAATCAGATTATGGAAACAACAACCCGCATAGCGGATGATTCGCGTATACAGGCGGAAGCGGTTTCTGACATTCGGGAACAAATCAGCCAAATTTCATGCGTGGTACAGACGAATTCCGCGATTGCACAGGAAAGTGCGGCTACGAGCGAGGAATTGAGTTCGCAGACAAAAATGCTGAAAAATCTGACGGATATGTTCCGCGTGCGGTTGTAATAAATTAATGATACTGAAAGCAAAAACGCATAAACATATGTTTATGCGTTTTTATTCACAAATAATCATTCAAAGGCTATTTTATCAACTGTCTTGTATTTGAACCTTCATATTGATGAAACAGGATGCGCGCATTTTTATTCAATACATTCAGCAAAATCATGCCAAACACTCCACAGGAAATGATTTCCCCGATACCGACCGTTACTGCAAAGTACAGCAGACTTCCCTCAAATTGATAAACATACGCAAGTACCAAAGGAACCACAATAATATTTGCCACAATAGGCGGTACGGGCGTCAGCCATTTGTATTTCCTAAGCTGATAGGTTCCGATTGCCCCGGCAAGTGTCGCAAGCGAGCCGAACACCACATCCATCGGCGCACAGCCTGTAATAAGATTGCTAAGCATACAGCCCACGAACAATCCGGGAATTGCGGCAGGCGTAAAGAATGGAAGGATTGTGAGTGCCTCCGAAAACCGCACCTGGATTGCATAATTTGCCAGTCCCAAAGCATTTGCCAGCAGGGTCAGTACCACGTACAATGCCGCGATAACGCCTGCCTGTGTGATAAAGGTTACGTTTTTGTTTTTCATATTCAATTATCTCCTTTAGTTTTGTTTTACGTGAGGAAGGTCTCGAACTCACGGTATTAATAGTCTGAATGCGCTGTTTGTACAGGCGTTCCAGCCTTTGTAACTATAACACAGGGAATGTGAAAATGCAAGGTAAGTTACAAAAAATACCCTCAAAAAATACCCTCAATGGGATTTGTCTGAATATGCGTATAACGGCTGCAGCTCATAAGCAGCCCGATTATCACGGCATACATAACGGTGGCGCTTCCGCCTCTCGACAAAAACGGAAACTGCAGGCTGCCAAGTGGCAGCAAGCCAAAATTCATCAGGATACCCGTAACACAGTTGAAAAATATTAACAGAAAACACGCAGCAGACAGTACCATTCCAAGCTGGTTTTTCTGACATTTTACAACATGCAGCGCACGGAGTGCAAACACTGCAAACGCAGTAATAACCACCGCGCCTGCCGCCAGTCCGTACATTGCGACTACCTGTGCGAAAATCAGAAATGTGTCCTGCTGCACAAACGGCTTTATAATTGTGCCTTGTGTGCTCTCACCGATGAATTGGGCACCGTTTATGGCACGGCGTGTTATCATTAACTGATAGTTTGCGTCCATGTATTCTTCCGGATGGAGAAACGCCGCAAACCGTATTTTCTGATAGTCCTGTGCAAAACACAGGATATATGTGGCGAAGGCAAGCGTCACAAATATAAAAATAACTGCCAAAAGCACAGGCGTTGTCAGCCTTTTTCTGTCAAATAAGATTTTTTCAAGCGAAAACCATCCTTTCAGGGCAGTGTACAAAAACACAAGCGTGCATATTACACCAATACCCATGCCAATATACAGACTTCGCGAAAACCACTGTGACAACAGCGCCGTCAGCAAAAGAAAGCCAAACGACCTCACAAGATTAAGGACGCCTTTGCCGCGGTATTTGTATAAAAGTCCGGCATAGGCAGGTACATACAGGTACGCAAGGCTGCGAAGCGCAACAACGACCCCGTTTACCCGTGTGCCTGTTCTTTCGTAGAGAAAAAAGACAAGGGTCATTATTACATAAATCTGCAGTGGATACTTCCCAAGAAACGTATAATCCACAAAGTAAACGACGGCGGTTATGCCAATTCCCAAAAGCGTAAACAGGCATTGCCGGTTAAGCCATTCCGCGTTTTGTCCGAGCGCACCCGTGACAGCCATGATAAAGACACCTGCCATGCTGAACAGAACAGTTATCAAAAAAAGCCTCCAGTCAAACTGCGGGCGGTGGATACGGTCAAGTGCTGTGCCTGCTTCTACCGGATTGCCCATCTCGCGCACAGCCAGTTCGACAGCCTTTTCATGCTCCATGCCGTCCTGTTCGTACGCCTGTGTCTGGTCCAAGATGTGATTCCTGATTTCCTGTGCCACGCCTTGTCTTGCTTTTTTGCAGCGAATTTGCCCTGTAAGGATGGTGAGATATTCTTCGATATTCATCGCGTTTTCCCCTCCTTTATGCTACGACATACACAGTACATTAAGTACGGCTGTCTGATATTCGTTCCATTCGTCTTTCTTGGATTTCAGATATTTTTTACCGCTCTTTGTAATACTGTAATATTTGCGCACTTTTCCGTTCACTTCATTTTCATAAGCGGTAAGATAATCCTTTTCCTCTAAAGAATGCAGGAGGGGATAAAGTGTCCCTGCTTTCAGGGTAAACACATTGTTTGATTTTTTTTCCAGCGTTTCAATCATCTCGTAACCGTACATGTCTTTCTCCTCCAAAAGACGAAGTATCAGCATGGATGTGCTGCCGGAAATCAGTGATTTGTCAATTGCCATCGATCTTTCTCCTTTCGTTGTTTTATGTATAGATTATCTATATATAAAAGTATATATCGGTTATCTATATATGTCAAGCGAAAGTTTTTAAGGCTCTTTTATACGCATGGTTTCATAAAGTTATCCGACAGCAAAACCCGCCTCCTTCGCTTTCCTGAAACCGCACGCGCCAGCGGTGGAACGCCGCAATCTGCCGCACGAGGCGGATGCCAAGCCCATGTTCGGGAAGCTTATTTGATTTCGTCCGCGCGTTGAAACGCCGCAGTTGGCTTGGACTTGCACCACAGCCGTTGTCAGACAGCTCCAGTATATATTGGGGAAATGCAGAATGTCCGCTTTTTTTTAAAAATACTATAATTTGGCACCCCTGCGGGTTATGAATGACAGAATTGTTCACCAAATTTTCAAGCAGCCGCTTTATCAGCTCCTTATCGCCTTTAACGGTCAATTGCTCCAGCTCTTCGGAAATACTGACACGAATGTCATATTTTTCGTCAATATTTCTGTTTAGGATTTCACAGATTGTGTCACGGATAACGGCGGGCAGTAAAACCGGTTCCTTCTTCCAGCTTCCCATTCCATAGGTAAGCTTGTTTTCCGTGTTTAGGTTCGTAACTAAATTTTTAATGCGCACTGCCTGCTCTTCTATTGCCTGTGCACGCCGGAGCGTTTCTCCACCTTGCGCAATATGCAGAATTTCATCAGCGTATCCGATTACCAAAGACAAAGGCGTGCGAATATCGTGGGACACACCTGCAATCCATGTCGTGCGTTCCATTTCGCGTCTGCGGTGGTCATGTCTTACAGTAATAAACAGGACTAAAATAAGGGCTGCAGTATTTGCGGCAAACATGATTGGAAGAACATATGCATAGGTCGTTACCGTTGATGCCTGATAAGTCAGCGTATATTTCCAAGTCTTTCCTTTTTCGGTTCCAAGCACCACAATTCCGTTATCCGTGATATGCGTATAGACTGGATAGTCCTGCATATAGTATCTGGAAAATTTCACCGCGTCCTCGATTGTATAGCGTCTTGGCAGCTCCTTTGGCATACGGTACTCCCACAGCACGGTACCGTCATTATCCATTAAAAACACAAATCCATTGTGCGCGTCCACATAGTCTTTGCATTCCTGCGTTAAATCATAATAATCCGTTCCGTTTTCATCCGTATTTTTTTCAAGACGGTTTGCCACATATTCAACATGAACAGTCATGGCACTGTCCTTCGACTGAATATATGCCAGTATGAAAATGTCAGCAAAAAACAGGAAAAACAGCGTTCCGATTGTCAGTACAATATATTTAATCAGACTTTCGAGCTTTTTCACCTTTATCCTCCATGAAATTACAGCCTTCAGGTTTATGATTACACAAACTTGAAATCAAAACATTTTTTATTCGATTTTTAATCCTTTAATTTATATCCCAAGCCCCTGATATTGAGCAGGTGTGCAGGCTTGGACGGGTTTTCCTCGATTTTTTCACGCAGATGCCGGATGTGCACCATCAGGGAATTTTCGTATCCGTAGCTGCCGTCAGGCCAAAGGGTATCGCAGAGTGTATTGATTGACAGAATGCGTCCCTTATTTTCACATAGCTTTTTCAAAAGTGCGTACTCTTTTGCCGTGAGTGTGTAATCTTCCTCACCCACATTGATTGTGCCTGCGTTCCAATCAACCGTAGCTTTTCCGATTTTATCTACTGCGTTTTCTACATCGATATGGTAAGTACGTTTTAGGACGGATTTTATCCGAAGAAGCAATTCTTCCGGAAGAAACGGCTTAGTAACGTAATCGTCCGCACCCAGTCCAAGTCCCCGCAGTCTCGCCATATCCTCGTCCCGCGCGGAAAGAAATACCACACAGACGTTGTTTCCCTTTACTTTTTTTATCCGCTCAAACAGGTGAAACCCATCGTCGTCGGGAAGCATAACATCCAAAATCATCAGGTGATATTCGTTTTTCCTGATAAGCGCAAGCGCCTGTCCGCTGTCCGCCGCAGTATCCACATACTCAAAACCGTCATTTTTGAGCAAATCCTTTAGCATTTTTAAAAGCGGCGCTTCATCGTCTACTAAAAGGATTTTGCTGTCGTATAATGTCATTTTCCGCACCCTCCTTCTGTTGTTTAGATGTAACTATTCAGTGTCTTGCTTCCACTATGTTTTTTCACGGATTTTGCAGCAAGTGCAAAATCCTGAACCAAAAGCTATGTTCAAACTTAATAAGCTGCACTTATTATAATACGGATTATTCCTGTTCGCATTATTTTCTACGAAAATTAAGGTAATTATAAGATAGTATTCATGTTTCTTTAATGTAGTGGTTTTATGATTTTTGTTAAAAGCAATATAAAGGAGGATGACCCTAACATGAATATTATCGAAACCAAACATCTTACAAAAGGCAGCGGTGCAGCAATGCGTGTCAGCGACCTTGACTTAGCAGTTCCCGAAGGCTGTGTCTACGGCTTTCTTGGTCCAAACGGCGCGGGAAAGACGACGACGCTGAAGCTCCTGCTCGGGCTGCTCAAGCCGACAGACGGCACCATCACCTTTTTCGGGCAGAAAATGACGGAGCAAAACAGACTCTCCATTCTCTCCCACACGGGAAGCCTAATCGAAAATCCAAGCTACTACGGGCATCTGACGGGACTGGAAAATCTTCAGATTATCGCAAAGCTCAAAAAAGTCCCCGCTACGGAAATTGAAAAAGTGCTTAACACCGTGCGCCTGTATGAGCAGAAGGACAAAAAAGTCAAGCAATACTCGCTCGGCATGAAGCAGCGGCTTGGTATCGCAATGGCACTTCTTGGCAACCCGCGCGTCCTGATTTTGGACGAACCGACAAACGGTCTAGACCCCGCGGGAATACAGGAAATGCGCGAGTTTATCAAAGACCTGCCCGTGACACATCAAATGACCGTCATCGTGTCCAGTCATCTTCTGAGCGAAGTGGAGCAGATGGCGGACATGGTCGGCATTATCCACCACGGCAAACTTGTTTTTCAAGGGACAATGGCAACGCTTGAAGCACAGGGCGACGGGCTTGAGGAAGTCTTTTTGAAACTGACGGAAGGCGGTGAAAGTCTGTGAATTATTTGTCAATAGAACTGCGAAAAACAAAACGGCGCGGCATTTGGCTTGTTCCCGCCGCGCTGATACTCTTCCTTATGATATGGCTTGGACACTCCTACACGGGACACAACGGCAGTCTTTTTACCCAATTTGGCTGGATGGATACGCTTTACAATATGCCGCTGCTCAACGCAATTTTAATTCCGACTGCAATAGCAGTGCTTGCGAGCAGAGTAATTGATATGGAACATAAGGGTAATATGTGGAAACACCTTGAAACCATGCAGAGCAGACGCGCATTATTTCTTGCAAAAACGGCATATGGTTTTTGCGCTGTGCTTCTCATTTCCGCCGCGGAGGTTCTTGGAATTCTCGTGCTCGGAAAGCTGTTCAAATTTGCTGGCACACCCGATTTGTGGGCGCTTTGCTTGTTTTTTGTGCAGACGCTAATCATTACCTTTAATCTGTATTTGCTGCAAATGATTATCTCGATTGTGTTCTCTAATCAGGCAGTTGCGCTCTGCGTCGGACTTTGCGGAAGTATGGCGGGATTGTTTCTAATGTTTCTTCCGCAATGCCCCATTTTGCGGTGTATTATCCCGTGGGGGCACTACGGCGCGGCGATGTTTGTAGGCATGGATTGGAATGAGCAGACGAAAAAAATTGTCGGATTTTATTATATGCGGCAGAATAACGGCGCGGCGATTTATATCGCGGTGTGGTTTCTCGTTCTGATTGTCGGCGGGTGGCTTTTATTCAAAAATATGGATACAGATGGATATCATTTTCAGGGCATTTTCGGCAAAAAGAATGCGGTTTCCCTGTCGCATAAGCCTGTGCGCATTCCGCTCATGCCAACGGAATTGATGAAAGTAAAGCGCACCCCGATATGGCTTGCGTTTCTCATTCTTCCGCTGATTTCCGCATTGATTGGAACGGCAAATTTTCTGAATAATCTTGAAATTTTGAAAAGCGGATGGTATTCGTTGTGGACGCAGGTTTCGCTGTTTCTCTGTTATATTTTCATGCCGCCTTTGCTCGGCGTTTACGCAAGCTACCTATGGCGCTTGGAGCACAACGGCACGAACTGGAACATGATTATGACGCATTCTTCCGCGTACCGAATTGTATTTAACAAATTAATGGTCTGTGCGGTTGTTTCCCTGTTCACAATGCTATGGCTCGGCGTTTTGTTTATCGTCTGCGGACGGTGTGCGGGTTTTACTGAGCCGATTCCCGCCGAACTTGCAGACTGGCTGTTCTTTGGCTTTATTGGAAGTGTTTCGGTCTGCGCAGTACAGTTGTTTTTATCGCTTATTATCCGAAGCTTTGCTATCCCAATCGGATTGGGACTGATTGGCGGCGTTGCAGGACTGGTGGTCACGGCAAAAGGGTTTGAATATGCACTGCCTTATGGTCTGCTGAGTATCGGACTGCGTGCGAATAATCCGAACCGTGTATTAAATTATGAACTGTTTTTGACTTCTTCAGTCATTTTTATCCTGTTGTTTTATTTGCTGAGTGTTGCATATATTAAACACAATGATGTGAAAACGCAGGGGTAGTAATTATTCTTCGGTTATCCGCTGAATGATATTCATCAGTTTACGGTCATAACTATAAATAGTCATTCCGCGAAGCACATGATAAGCCAGCAAAACATTATCTACGAAATCAAGATTATTCTCTGCAAATAATTGCAACGCTTTTACTGTTATTTCACTATTGCAACAAATAATATTTCGTGAAACCAAAAAACGTTGTATCGCTTCACTAGTATAAATGTTTTTAAATA
>DKYC01000165.1 GCA_002492295.1 Lachnospiraceae bacterium UBA7110 | reverse complement strand
CAATCACTTTTCCAACCTCCACTTTTTTGACTCCTTTCTTCTATCCATACCTATAAAACTACACTTTTTATTGCAAAGCACCTGTCAGATACACTATAACAAAAAAAAGAAAAGGCGGCTACATATAAAACCACCTTTTCTTTGCATATTCTGGCTTAATGCCCATCTTCATTTTTGTTTTTTCATGCTGGATGGCTCTTTGCGCAATATGATAATTTCACACTAATACCCCATCACACCTTCCAGCGATTCGTCATTCTCCACCCAGTCCTGCACTGCAACCACGCGGTAATTCTCCCTTGTATCCCGGATCACTACCCGCTCAATACCAGCATTGATTATCAGACGTTTGCACATCGCACAGCTATTGCTGTTTGCAACATACTCATACCCCGGCATCTCAAAACCGACTAGATACAATGTCGCGCCCAGCATCTTTTCTCTGGCAGCACTGATAATGGCATTTGCCTCAGCATGAACGCTCCGGCAAAGTTCATAGCGTTCCCCGCGCGGGATCGCCATTTTCTCGCGCAGACAGTAATTTAAATCCGAACAATTCTTCCTGCCACGCGGCGCACCCACATAGCCTGTCGAAATAATCTCATCATTTTTTACAATCACTGCGCCGTAAATACGTCTGAGACAGGTGCTGCGCTTTGACACCGTCTCTGCAATATCCAGATAATAATTGATTTTATCCCTGCGTTCCATCGTCCATCCCCTTGTTAAAATGCATATGACATATAATGTGTTTCATTAATAATGGTTTCCCAGGTCTTGTAATCCATCTCCCCGGTAGCCTCAAGCCCCCGGCTTTTCTGGTAACGCTTGATTGCGTCCGCCGTCTTGTTGCCGTATACGCCATCCACCGAAACAGAAAATCCAAGTTCGCGCAGACGCTGCTGAAGATTGCGCACATCCGCACCCGCCATATAGCCGCTCTTTACCTTTAGATGACGGAACGGCCAATTATCCTGGTAGGTTAGCATTCCCAGTTCAAAATACTGAAAATGCATAGTGTCCGCACAGATCTCAAAATTTCCGCCCCAGAACCAGCCATGCTTCTCAAAGATCGCAATTACTTCATCCGGGATACAATACGGATTGGACTTGTCGCGCAGATCATTGCCCTTGCCAAGATAGTAATCATTATCATAATCACCCGGATTAATGTCGATCGCTGCCCCAAAGGAATGAATGGACATAATTCTTGACTTGCTCAACGCCACACCGCCGACTTTCCGGTACATAAATCCTTTAAGCACCTTGATTGGAAATTTCAGCTCAAGTGCATAAATCTCTTTAAAAATTTCCTGTACATTGCGCGCCAGCTTCTTGTTAATTGTAAGCTGCATGGAGGAAGCATATCTCCCGCCCGATGCGGTCATTTTCCAGACGGGGACGGTGATAGTCTTCATGTTTTTTGCCGCCTCCGCCGCACTGCGATAACCTGCGGGCGGATCATCAATTGTGATCACCCTCGAATCAATGCCGAGCAGATACTGATAACGCGCATCATCGCTCTGTGTTGGAACATTAACCGGCCAGACCTTAGCGGGAGCTTTCGTTGGAGTTGGCGTTGGGGTCGGAGTTGGTGTTTGAGGCTCTGCAGGAATTTCATCCCCGCCAGATTCATCACCCTCTTCTCCTAATTCCCCGTCCGGAGTTGGAGTTGGCGTTTTCTTTGGTCTTTTTGTTGGGGCTGGAGTATCTGTATTCTCTGGATCATTCTTCTCGTTATCGTTGTTATCTTCGCTGCCGTTATCATTATTATCGTTATCATTGTCGTTGTCGATGTTATCTTCCCTGTCATCGTCCGTCTTATCGCTGTTATTATCTTTGTCATCCGTCCTATCATTGTTATCGTCCCTATCGCTGTCGTTTCCGCTGCTGTCGTCATCCGTTTTATCACTGTTATTGTCGTTATCAGTTTCATCACTGTCATTGTTGTCACTATTATCATTATCCTCTTGAGATGGCTCCCTCTCCTCGTCAGCATCATTGTCATCTTTCGATAAATTATCCTTCTCGTTATTTTCCTGAGATAGCTTGTCCTTTTCTTCGTCCAATTCGGTATCCTCCGGCATTGGAGTTGGTGTTTTCTTTGGCTTTTTGGCAGGAGTCGGAGTAACATCCTCCTGGCTCTGGTCATTGTCCTCCCCAGTTGGTTCCCCGCCATCTTCCTTCGGCTCCGCAGCCTGTCCCGTATAAATAAATCCTTTCGCAGCGAGATCCCCATCTTTTCCTGTATACACTTCCACTACAGTTTCCATCCGATCATGCTGCGCTGCATATGTACTTACAATTGTTCCCGACGGCATCCCTTCCGTCAGCAGCGCAGCAATCAGCAGACTGCACAGCTTTTTAAGTGTCCTTGTACTTCCTCTGCTCTTTCTTCCCTCCAGTATACCTTTCTTTCTCATTTACCATACCTCTTTCCTAGATATCGCAAATTCTATCTGCAATTCTGCTCTTTGCGATATTTTTTCATTGCCTCCACAGATTAGCATTAAAATGTGGTAAAAATGTGGCATATCAATGCTTTTATATGTTTTCCTGCGGTATTTTCCTGCAAAACTCTACATAAAATATCAAGCAAAACAGTACTGTATCAAACCCTGCGAA
>DKYC01000079.1:19765-19925 GCA_002492295.1 Lachnospiraceae bacterium UBA7110 | reverse complement strand
CATGAAAACAGGAAAAAATTACAAATTTTGGTTTGCGACAGGCTCACAGGATTTATACGGTGACGAGTGTCTGAGAAAAGTGGCGGAGCATTCTAAAATCATTGTAGACGGGTTAAACCAGTCCGGCTTATTGCCATATGAGGTTGTGTGGAAGCCGACG
>DKYC01000079.1:13388-19475 GCA_002492295.1 Lachnospiraceae bacterium UBA7110 | reverse complement strand
TATGAGGTTGTGTGGAAGCCGACGCTGATTACGAACGCGGTAATCAGAAAAACATTTAACGAGGCAAATGCGGATGAGGAATGCGCGGGCGTTATCACATGGATGCACACCTTTTCACCTGCCAAGTCATGGATTTTAGGGCTACAGGAGTACAGAAAGCCCCTGATGCACTTCCATACACAGTTTAATGAAGAAATTCCTTATGATACGATAGACATGGATTTCATGAATGAAAACCAGTCCGCGCATGGCGACAGGGAGTATGGGCATATTGTGAGCCGCATGGGAATTGAGCGTAAGATTGTGGTAGGACACTGGCAGAATACGGACGTGATTAAAAAGATTGCGCAGTGGATGGTTACGGCTGTCGGCGTGATGGAGTCATCACATATCAGGGTATGCCGCTTTGGCGATAACATGAACAATGTTGCCGTTACGGAAGGGGATAAGGTAGAAGCTCAGATTAAATTCGGCTGGGAGATTGACCATTACAATGTGAATGATTTGGTAGAATATGTGGATGCTGTTTCCGCGGCGGATACGAAGGCGCTGACAGATGAGTATTACAGCAGGTATCAGATTTTACTGGAAGGCAGGGACGAGGCGGAGTTCAGAAGGCATGTCGAAGTGCAGGCTGCCATTGAGCTTGGCCTTGAGAAGTTCCTTGAAGAGAGGGATTATCACGCAATTGTTACCCATTTCGGTATGCTTGGCGGCTTAAAGCAGCTTCCCGGTCTTGCAATCCAGCGTCTGATGGAAAAGGGTTACGGTTTTGGTGCCGAGGGTGACTGGAAAACGGCGGCGATGGTGCGCCTGATGAAGATAATGGCGTCGAATGTAAAGGATGCGAAAGGTACTTCGTTTATGGAGGACTATACATACAATTTTGTTCCCGGAAAAGAAGGCATTCTGCAGGCGCATATGCTTGAGGTTTGTCCGACGATTGCGGACGGTGACATTTCCATTAAGGTTTGTCCGCTCTCTATGGGCAACAGGGAAGACCCGGCAAGGCTTGTGTTTACGTCAAAGACAGGTCCCGCGGTGGCGACATCGCTGGTTGACCTTGGCAACCGGTTCCGTCTGATTATCAATGCGGTTGACTGTAAGAAGGTGGAGAAGCCGATGCCCAAGCTTCCGGTAGCGACTGCGTTTTGGACGCCGCAGCCTAACCTTACGGTAGGCGCAGAGGCATGGATTTTGGCAGGCGGTGCGCACCATACGGCATTTTCGTATGACTTAAGCGTGGAGCAGATGATTGACTGGGCGGACGCAATGGGCATTGAAGCGGTTGTAATTGACAGCAATACGGATATCCGGACTTTTAAGAATGAGCTTCGGTGGAATGCCATCGCTTATAAATAAGTATGCTTATATATAAGCATCAAAGTAGAGCCGTTTGGGTTTTTCGATGTATTCCACTTCGTCGAGGTCTGCGAATGCCTCGATGAAATCATCGCGCACGATGGCGATGCAGTAGCCGTTGATGAGCGGTTCGATGCTGATGACATCAGAGGCGAGCTGTTCAAGGTTTCCGTGGTATTTGACAATCAATTCCCAGGTTCTTGTGGACGGGGTGTATCCTGTCCCGAGAATCTGGGATTTTTCTTTTTCCTCGGTAGTGGCGGCAAGCGCCAAATTCAGAAGATTTTCCAGTTTTGCGTTGTTTGGCATTGTTTTTGTCCGCTTTCCTGTCCTTATTATAGTATATGTGCGGTTTTTCTGTGTGCGCATGCCATGTGTGGGGATTTTCCTGAAAATCTGCAACAGGCGGGGCGGGTATCCATATGATAAATGAGAGGAAAAAGGATGGGATATGTTTATGAATGAGTATGAGCGGACTGCTTCGTGTATTACACAGGTGACACAGCGGGAACCGTACCTTACGGGTGAGGGCGTGATTGTGGCAGTACTTGACAGTGGAATTGATTATTTTCTCCCCGAGTTTCGTGACAGGGGAAACAGAACACGTATTTTGGCCATTTGGGACCAGGGTGCAACGCCGAATGAAGAGGAGGGGCTTTTGCCGCCGCAGGGATATAATATGGGGGTGCTCTATACAAGGGAAATGATTGACGAGGCGCTTTCACTGGGCAGGGAAGAAGGGCAGAAAAAGGTTCCGGTTTTTGACTATTCCGGTCATGGCACGGCGGTCGCCGCGGTTGCAGCGGGAACGGACAGCGGCGTTGCAGCGGCGGCTGATATCCTTGTGGTAAAGCTTGGAGCGGCGCTGCCGGACAGTTTTCCGCGTACGACACAGCTTATGCGCGGAATTAATTTTTGTGTTAAGCTTGGCGTGGAGCTGAACCGTCCGGTGGCGATAAATATCAGTTTTGGCAATACTTATGGCGATCATCAGGGAAATTCGCTTTTGGAGAGGTTTATTGACAACGCGTCGGAAATCGGGCGCAGCGTGATTGTGGTGGGAAGCGGGAATGAGGGATCGTCAAACGGACATACGGCAGGCGTGGCGCTTACGGAAAAGACAGTGGAGCTTGCTGTCGCGGAGTATGAGACAGGGCTTAGTATACAGCTTTGGAAGTATGCGCAGGATATTATGAATATGACACTCGTGTCACCTTCCGGAGAGCGGATTATATTCCAGCTGGCGGGAAACAGTGCGGCGCAGACGGTAAGACAGCGGCTGGAGGATACGATGCTGTTGTGTTATTTGGGAGAACCGCTTCCCTATAGTATGACACAGGAAGTTTTTGTGGATATGATTCCGCAAAATACCTATGTCAATAGCGGCGTATGGCGTATTGTGCTGTCGCCTGTGGATGTGGTGACGGGCGAGTACCGTTTTTATCTGCCAAGCTATGCGGCGAGGAACAGGGGAACGGTTTTCTTTCTTCCGACACCGGAGATGACGCTTACGATTCCCTCAACGTCAAGAAGAGCCATTACGGTGGGAGCGTATGATGTCTCTTTGAGGAGCTATGCGGATTTTTCCGGACGCGGATATGTTTACCGCTATGACGGCGGAAGAAGCGATACGGTGGGGGGCGGACAGATTGTGGCGGATGTGAAGCCGGAGCTTATGGCGCCGGGGGTGGACATCACAGTGCCTGTTCCGAACGGAGGCTATAAGAAGGTGTCAGGCACTTCCTTTGCGGCGCCTTTTGTGACGGGGGCGGCGGCATTGATGATGGAATGGGGAATTGTGCGTGGAAATGACCGTTTTTTGTATGGGGAACGGCTGAAAGCGCTGCTCGTGAAAGGAACACAGGTTCTCCCCGGAGCTCCCGAGAGACCAAATTCCCAGGCAGGATGGGGGACGCTGTGCCTGCGGAACAGTCTGCCGCTTTAAAAAGGCTTTTGGACAAAAATGAACAAAAATCATTTTGCGGTTGCATTTACGGATTTTGTGTGGTATACTGTCTAAGTGCGTTATGGGAGACGCGCAGGAAAAATAAGGAAGCTCAGCCGATGCTCAGCGCAGGGACGCTCCAGCCCGTACTTGGTATCCGGCGGTTGCAATGAACAATTATTGGAGGATTAGAACATGATTTCAAAGGAAAAGAAAACAGCAATTATTAACGAGTATGCAAGAACACCCGGCGATACCGGTTCACCGGAGGTGCAGATAGCAGTATTGACAGCAAGGATACAGGAGCTTACAGAGCATCTGAAAGATAACCAGAAGGATCATCATTCAAGAAGGGGTCTATTGAAAATGGTAGGTCAGAGACGTGGGTTGCTTGGATATTTGAAGGAAACCGACATCGAGAGATACCGTGCTCTGATAGAAAAGCTTGGTCTTAGAAAATAATAAGCGGTTTTGAAGGAGCGGGTAAGGTTATCCGCTCCTTTTAATGCGCATGGGCAGAAATCTACCCTGCCCAACTGCACATGAGTAGCGGAACATAAGTTTGAAAAAGGAGATATGCGATGGAATACATGACATTCAGTGAAAAGAAGGATAAGTCCTACAAGGCATACAGCATGGAGCTTGCAGGACGGACACTCACTGTGGACATCAACAGGGTGGCGGCACAGGCAAACGGTGCGGCACTGATGCATTACGGTGATACGACGGTGCTTTGTACGGCGACGGCATCGGACAAGCCAAGGGACGGGATTGATTTCTTCCCGCTTTCCGTGGAGTATGAGGAGAAGCTTTATTCGGTAGGCAAGATACCGGGAGGCTTTAATAAGAGAGAGGGAAAGGCGAGCGAGAATGCAATTCTGACAAGCCGCGTGATTGACCGTCCGATGCGTCCCTTATTCCCGAAGGATTACAGAAATGATGTGACGTTAAACAATATGGTAATGAGCGTTGACCCGCAGTGCCGTCCGGAGCTGGTGGCGATGATTGGTTCGGCGATTGTTACTTCGATATCGGATATTCCGTTTGACGGTCCCTGCGCAACGACGCAGATGGGACTTGTGGACGGGGAGTTTATCGTAAATCCCAATCAGGAGCAGTGGAAGAACGGCGATATGCAGCTCACGGTCGCTTCGACAAGCCAAAAGGTGATTATGATTGAGGCGGGCGCGAACGAGGTTCCTGAGGATAAGATGATTGAGGCAATTTACCAGTGCCATGAAATTAATCAGTCAATTATTGCTTTCATAAATCAGATTGTTGCGGAAGTAGGAAAAGCAAAGCATGAATATACAAGCTGCGCAATTCCTGAGGAGATGTTTGAAAAGATTAAGGAAATCGTTCCTCCCGAGGAGATGGAGGTTGCGGTCTTCACGGATGAAAAGCAGGTAAGGGAAGAAAATATCAGGAAGATTACGGAAAAGCTGGAAGAAGCTTTTGCCGATAATGAAGAGTGGCTTGCCATTCTTGGGGAAGCAATTTACCAGTATCAGAAGAAGACAGTCAGAAAGATGATTTTAAAGGACCACAAGCGTCCGGATGGCAGAAAGATTACGCAGATTCGTCCGCTTGCAGCAGAAACGGATATTATTCCAAGGGTACACGGTTCCGCGATGTTTACGCGTGGACAGACGCAGATTTGTACGGTAACGACGCTTGCCCCGCTGTCTGAGGTTCAGCGGATAGACGGACTTGACGAGAACGAGACAAACAAGCGGTATATGCACCACTACAATTTCCCGTCGTATTCTGTCGGCGAGACGAAGCCTTCAAGAGGACCGGGACGTCGTGAAATCGGTCATGGTGCGCTTGCGGAGAAGGCGCTTGTGCCGGTGCTTCCCTCTGAGGAGGATTTCCCGTATGCAATCCGTACAGTTTCGGAGACATTTGAGTCAAACGGTTCTACTTCGCAGGGTTCTATTTGTGCATCGACAATGTCGCTGATGGCGGCGGGTGTACCGATTAAGAAGCCCGTGGCGGGTATTTCCTGCGGTCTTGTGACGGGGGATACGGATGATGATTACATTGTATTGACGGATATCCAGGGACTTGAGGATTTCTTTGGCGATATGGACTTTAAGGTGGCAGGTACGAAGGACGGTATTACGGCAATCCAGATGGATATCAAAATCCACGGACTGACAAGACCGATTGTTGAGGAAGCGATTGCCAAGACAAGGGACGCGAGAATGTATATCCTGAATGAGATTATGCTGCCCTGCATTGCGGAACCAAGACCTACGGTGGGCGAGTATGCGCCGAAGATTATTCAGACAAGGATTGACCCGGAGAAGATTGGCGACGTGGTTGGTCAGAGAGGGAAGACAATTAATGCAATTATTGACCAGACCGGTGTGAAGATTGATATCTCCGATGACGGTTTCGTGAGCATCTGTGGTACGGACCAGGCGATGATGGATAAGGCATGTGAAATGATTAACATTATTACCACGGATTTTGAGGAAGGCCAGGTATTTAAGGGTAAGGTCGTAAGCATTAAGGAGTTTGGCGCGTTCATTGAGTTTGCGCCCGGCAAAGAGGGTATGGTTCATATCTCGAAAATTGCAAAGGAGCGGATTAACCATATTGAGGATGTGCTTACGCTTGGCGATACGGTGACGGTTGTATGCCTTGGCAAGGACAGAATGGGAAGAATCAGCTTTTCAATGAAGGATGTTGCACAGAACTGAATATAAACGACACTTTTAGGGACAGCCTGTATGGGCTGTTCTTTTTATGCACATGGGCATCCAAATGAAATA
>DKYC01000079.1:0-13061 GCA_002492295.1 Lachnospiraceae bacterium UBA7110 | reverse complement strand
CGAGTAGGGGAAGAAGAATCTTCCCTACTCGATTGTGCAGACCCATGCAGAGGAAGTATACCGTTAAAGCGGCGCGATTGTTGGAATATTTCCAAAAGGTGGACATATATTGAGATAAGGGTGGTGGGAGTTTGGAGCTGGCAGAATTTTTCCCGGAACGGTTAAGGGAACATTGGACAACACTTGGCATACATAGCGGAACGGTGAGGGAAATCAGAATCAGGGCTGGCAGGAAGGTCAGGGTGGCTGCGGAATGTGAGATAACGCTTCCCTTTGTGTATGGTGAACGGGAGCTTGAGGATATTTTCCGGTACCTGTGCCACGATTCGGTGTATGCGTATGACGAGGAGCGCAGACAGGGGTATCTGACTGTGGAGGGCGGTCATCGCGTGGGTATCACGGGAGAGGTAACGCGGGTGGATGCAGGGTATCTTGCAAAGTACATCCGGTACATTAATATCCGCATTGCACATGAATGCAAGGGGATTGCCAAGGCAGTGGCACCGTATCTTCAAGGAGCAGGCGGCAGGGGACAGCCTTTTAACACGCTGATTATATCGCCGCCGGGATTGGGAAAGACGACGCTTCTGCGGGATTTAATCCGGGTTGTGTCAAATGGGGACTGTGGATTTTGCGGAGTCAATGTGGGCGTGATTGATGAGCGGGGAGAGCTTGCCGGGGCATACAGGGGAAGTGCGACGTTGGACTGTGGGGAGCGCACGGATGTGGTGACGGGCGGAGACAAGGGATATGGCATTGCCGTGCTCGTCCGGACTTTTTCGCCGCGGGTGATTGCAATCGACGAGATTGGAAAGGACAGTGATGCGGCGGCAATCGTTCACGCGGGCGTAAGCGGATGCGCAGTATTTGCAACGGCGCATGGCAGTTCGTTGGAGGATGTGATGAAAAACAGGAAACTGGAGAACCTGATACGGCTTCAAATCTTTGACCGGTTTTTGGTGTTGTCTTCAGATGAGACCGGTCTGCGTTATTTTGAGATATGGAATGGGGAAGGAGTGAGGATATGTGGCAAAAGCTTGTTGCGGGAACCTGTGTCATGACAGGTGCCATAGGATTTGGACTTGCTTTGTGCGGGGAGCTTGGGAGTGAGATTGCACATCTGAAAAAGCAAAAGGAGTTGATTCTTTATGTAATTGGTGAGATTACATATCTCCACAGACCGGCGGCGGAAATTTTAAGTATGGCAGCGGAGCGCATGGGGGAGCCGTATGCTGCATTTCTGAAAAAGACGTCGGCACAGCTTGAGGAGCGGGACGGGCGTATGCTTGCGGAAATCTGGAGCGGGAATTTAGCGTGTATTGCACAGGACAATATCCCTAAGGAGGCACTGCGCTATTTGGAGCGCATGGGCACATGTTTTGGCTGCGAGGGGGACAAGATGCAGATTGAGTGTTTCCGCCTTTTCGAGCGGGAGATTGACGAACGGATATCGGTTCTGAGCGCGAAACGCAGCGAAAACAGCAGGCTGATCAGTGCTTTAAGTGCGCTTACCGGTGTGCTGTGTATCGTGCTTTTTTTATAGGCTTTGAATGATGGATTATGAATGGCAGGGATTAGGGATTGCGGATGGGAGAGGAAGGATGGAAGTAAGTCTGATTTTTAAGATTGCTGCGGTTGGAATCTTAATTACGATTTTGGGACAAGTGCTGAAACACAGCGGAAGGGAAGAACATGCGTTCTTAATCAGCCTTGCAGGGCTTGTGCTTGTGCTTTCGTGGATTGTCCCATATATCTACGATCTGTTTAACATGATACAGGATTTGTTCGGATTATGAAAATGGGGGAATTGGAATGCTGCAAATCTGCGTATTTGCGATAACGGGTCTGTTTGCTGCCCTAATTATTAAAAAAGACAAGCCGGAGTATGCGTCGTTTATTATTATGCTGGTGGGGTTTTTCATTGCAATCCGCGTACTTTTGGTGCTTGAGGGCATCGTGGAGGAGCTGGAAGGCTTTCAGGCGCTCATCAGTCAGAATACGACCTATGTAAGGCTGCTTCTAAAGCTTGTGGGCATCACGTATGTGTGTGATTTTGCGGCAAGTCTCAGCAAGGACGCGGGACATTCGGCGCTTGCAAACCATATCGAGCTTTTCGGGAAAATGGCGATAATGGCGGCGGGGCTTCCCGTGATTAAAATGATGATAGAAATGCTTGAGGAAATAATGTGACATTAAAATTCGCAGTTTGAGAGAGGAGTACGCTATTAAGATGGATGAAGAGCTTCGTTTATGGCAGGATATTCTTCCGGATTTGGATATGGTGGACCATCTTTTAAAAGAGTTGCTTCCACGCAAAAATGTCAGTTCCATGAGTTTTATGGAGGATGTGTTAATGGGGAACTGGGCATTGGAGCCAGATTTGTTTTGGCAATATCTTAAGGATGCCGTGCTGGGAATGGCAGTGCAGTGGAAGAGCCTGTTTGTATCGGTGCTTGTGCTGTTTATCGCGGCGGCTGTGATTAACGGTTTTATGCAGGCATTTCAAAATGACGGTGCGGCACATGCCGCGAGGACTTTTTTTGTCCTGTGCGAGTTATTGGTGTTGGTTGATGCATTCCGCGATGTGCTTGTGATAGTCAATGAGGCAATGGAGCGGATGCTGGAATTTCTGAAAATCATGCTTCCCGCGTATATGATTTGTATTGCGGCGGCAGGCTCGGGGCTTACGGCACTGATTTTTTATAAGCTGCTGCTGGGGTTCCTGTGCCTGATAGAGGGCATTATTGCAGCGTCGCTTGTGCCGGTTGTGGAAGGGTATGTGATGCTTGGTGTGGTGGAGGGCATTTGGGGCGAAGGGCGCTTTAAGGCAATCATGGAGATTATGAAAAAGGCAGTGCAGTGGGTCATGAAGGGCATGATTGTGCTGGTATCGGGCAGCAGTATCCTTCAAATAATAATAACACCTGTAATGGATAAGGCAAACACGGCGGTTCTGCATAAAACGGCAGGTGCAATTCCGGGAATCGGCGACCTTGTGGAATCAGTGTCCAGTGTAACGCTTGCCTCTGCCATCGCGGTGAAAAACAGCCTGGGGGCACTGATTCTTGTCGTGCTCGTGCTGCTGATTGCCGCGCCGGTCATCAGGGCTTTTATGATTATTGCCGTGATTAAGGTCAGCGGGGCGCTGGGAAGCATTTGCGGCGAAAAGCAGATGGTAAACTGCGTTACGTATATTTCCGAGGCAGGTATGCTGCTGCTTCGGCTTCTGATTACAGTGGCAACGCTGTTTTTTGTTACAATAGCAGCTGTTACGAATGCCACAAGCACTACTTTCTGAAGAAAACGGGAGGGGCTATCATGGAACAGCTTACACTAGAAATCAAAAAGCTCGTGTATACGGTCATATGCTTCCAGTGTCTTTTGCAGCTTACGGCGGGGAGTGTGTATCATCGGTATTTAAAGCTGTTCTCGTACTTCCTGACGATGTGTATGTGCTGCGGGGTTCTTTATTCTTTTGCCGGACAGCTTGAAAGCAGCATGATGTCAGCACAGCAGGTGTACGATGAATTTGAGCGTGAGTGGGGAGCATTGACGGATGTCGGGCGTATCCGGGAGAGCAGCTCGTATTACACGGACCGGATATGGAACGGGAAAATTGTGCAGGATGCGTATGAGCAGTATCAGAACAGTGATGAGGGAGGGGAAGAGGATGCCGGATTGGATGAGGAATAAGCTTTTCAACGGACACAGACCAAACAAGGAGATGATGCTGATTTTGTTCCTGAGTGGTATATTGATTTTTGTAATTCTACTGCCTGTGGATAAGAACAATAATAACAGCAGTTATAAAAAGCGCAGTGAGCCTGTTTCCCCACAGAGTGGCAATGAGGAGAAAAAAACGGCGGTATCAGGGGAGATGAGCTTACGGGAATATCAGGAGATGATGGAGACGGAGCTTGAGGAGTTCCTGTCCGGTGTGTCCGGCGTGGGTGAGGTGAAGGTGCTTCTGTATATGAAAGCGTCATGGGAGTACCAGGTGGAAAAGGACGGTGAGAACAGGGCGGAGACACAGAATGAGGAGACGGTTTATACAATCAATGAATATGGGCAGGAGGTGCCGTTTGTGAAGCGCTATCTGTGTCCGCAGATAGACGGTGTGGCAGTGACGGCAAAGGGGGCGGAAAATGAAGAGGTGCGGGTAAGGCTTGTGCATCTGATTATGGCGCTCTATGGGCTTGAGGCAAACAAGGTGGAGGTCATTAACTAAGGATATGGGGATTTTTCAATGAAAAAAAGAAGTATATTGCCACAGCCTGTTGAATACTATATAAATAGCAAAGAGAAACAAGGAAGGATATGGTTTGGTGAAAAAAATATTAAGAAAAAACCAGATTATGATTACGGCGCTGGCGGTAATGATAGCGGTTGCAGGGTATTTAAACTTTGCAGGAACGCGGATTGGCGAGGAGGATTTCATCTCCGTGGACGGCAGCGGCAGTGAGCTTACATATGATATTTCCGACGAGGATATGTATGCCATATCGCTTAGGGAGGATACGGACGGAACCATTTCCGATTATTCGGAATATGCACAGGTTACAGGTACGGACGGGGATATTTTAAGCCTGGACAGCGATGATACGAATATTACGGAGAATTACTTAAGCAGCGGAATGGATGTGTCCGGGCAGGGGGAAGCAGGGCTTGCGGCATCGGAGGATACCAGCGGGCACGGTGTACTTGCGTCCAATGCGGATTCTGCGGAGGCAAACGTGATTGAGCAGGAAATTCCGGGGGAGGCAGTATTTACAAGTGCTTCCGGTGTTTCCACCCTTGCGGGCGCAAAACTTTTAAAAGAGCAGACAAGGGCACAGAACAAGGAAACGCTGTTGGAGATTATCAACAACGATACGCTTACGGATGATGCAAAGCAGGATGCAATCAACAGCATGATTGTCCTTACGGAAACGGCACAGAAAGAATCGGATGCACAGCTTCTTTTGGAGGCGAAGGGCTATACGCAGACGGTTGTAAGCATCAGCGGTGATGTGGCGGACGTGATGATTGAAGCGCCAAGTCTTACCGATGCGCAGACGGCACAGATTATCGACATTGTGCAGAGAAAAACGTCGATTGCGCCGGAAAACATTATTATTACGGTATCCGGTGCGGAATAGGATTATGACAAAAGGAGCTGCAGACACCAGTTTGGTGCGCGGCTCCTTTTGTAACGTATATTCTGTTTCTGGTTTTATATATCCGTAGGAAGTTTGAATTTGCTGATCTGCGAATCCATTGTAATTGCCTGCGCTGACAGTTCCTCGCTTGTTGCGGAGCACTCCTGCGCTGTTGCGGAGTTCGACTGGACAAACTCGGAAATCTGGCTGATACCAAGCTCTGCCTGTTTCATTGCCTCCGCCTGTTCGTTTGACATCTCGCTGATTGACTTTGACGACTGGGCAATGAGTTCGATTCCCTGGACTACGCGGTCAATGGAAGCATTGACAACATCTACCGTCTTGCTTCCGTCGGTAATTGCATTGAGCGACGTTTCAATCAGGGTTCTGGTTTCAGCCGCAGAATGTGCGCTTTGTTCCGCGAGCTGGCGGATTTGATCTGCAACGACTGCAAATCCTTTTCCTGCATCGCCTGCCCTTGCCGCTTCGATAGAAGCGTTTAGTGAAAGCAGGTTTGTCTGAGAGGCAATATCCTCAATTTCGGAAATAATGTTTCCGACCTGCTGGGAAGCGTCATTGATTCTTGACATTGCTTCCATCATTGCCTTCATTTCCTCGCGGCTGCGGTCTGCCTCATTGGCATAGGTGCGTGCCTGATTATAAGATTCCTCCGCGCTGTTGGCAGTAATGCGGATATCGTCGGAGATTGTTGTTATGGTTGCCTGCATTTCCTCAACGGCGCCCGCCTGGTCGGTTGCGCCCTCCGCAAGGCTCTGTGAGGCTTCGGATAAGTTGTTTGCACCGGCAGATACCTGATTGGACGCTTCGCTGATGGACTGTAAGGTGTCAACCAACTGCTGTTTCAGCTGTGCCATGGAATCAAGGATTTGTTCAAAATCGCCTAAATATTTTGATTTATCCGCACTGGTAACGGTAAAGTCGGCATTCGCCATTTCCCTTAAGATGTTGCCTACATCGTTAATGATAAACTGCAGCGTAGATGCCATCATGGTTGTCACGCCGACCATCTCGGCAAGCTCGTCCTTTGTTTCAACCGTTGGGAACGGGGATGCCAGATCGCCCTGCGCAAAGGTATCCAAACGCACCTTAAGGCTGTCAAGCGGTACCGCAATGCTGTCTGCAATGCCTCTGCCCATAGAAATTGCAAAGAAGATGGAGCCGGCGATAATCACAACAATAACAATCATCAGGATGATGATAAGTGCTGAGAGAAAATTAGATACGGAATTTCCCTTGTCTACTTTAACTTCCATGATTTGCGTCAGGTCATCATAAATATCATTGTACATTGGGGCGAGCTCGCCAAGCGCTTTGTCCTGCGCAAGTTTGCACTGATCCCTGTCGGTCGTGGCACCCTGACTGATGATTTCCGCCTCAAAGCTCCAGTAATCGTCAAGTTTGCTGTGTATCTGCTGGTAGAGAGCCTTATTTTCCTTTGTGACCATTGAGGATTCAAGGCTGTCAAATTCTGCCGTAAATTCATTTTTATATTCCTCATGATTTGCAAGTAGGGTATCGATGGCTGCCTGGTCATCGTATCCGATGATGCCGCGCATTGCGGAACGGCAATCCGCAAACTGCGTCATGGCTCTTCCGATATCGCCCTGTGCAAAGCCGTAATCAACGACAGTAGAGGAATAGAGCTGGGACATGACAAACATGGCAATCAAAATCGCGAGGGACACGGCTGACAGGATGCACGCGATTGTGATAAAGGCTCTGATTAGACGGTCTCTGATGTTTAGATTGTTCAATTTTTTTAACATAGCACTGGTCTCCTTACGCTTGTGGTATTCTAATATATTGTTATTTTTTCTGTGCAGTCAGACTGGATGGAACTGTTCAGTACTTTCACAGAAACGAGTAAGAATTCAAGTGGGATAAACGTTGATTTTACGGAGCGTATCTATGGCATGGGACTTTCCTGTAATGTAATTACATGTTCTCACATATCGTGCGGCGTGCATATGCCGTAGGATATGGTACTAAATAGTCATAACGGTATATTATTTTTGCTCAGATAAATAAGAAATATATGTAGGCATATTATACTATGTGTTGTGTGTTTTGTCTACTTATTTTTCTTAAATTCGGCAAATGTTCGTCATATTGTACATATAACAGCTGTTTTTGCAGGAAGGTACCGATTGGGATTTTCGATTCCGGTTTGCCTTTTTTAGTAAAATATGGTATCCTAAAAAACAGTAAGAAGCGCGGCAGCGTCTGTCAGGAATGGGGGACTGTGAAAATGAAGAAAAGAGTTTTTTTGATTGTACTGGACAGTTTTGGAATCGGGGAAATGGATGATGCAAAAGATTACGGTGATCAGGGTACGAACACGATAGGATCGGTTTCTGAAAGCGCATATTTCAATGTGCCGAATCTTAGGAAGCTTGGTCTTTTTAATATTGAGGGTGTGACGGGCAAAAACTTAGAGAAAGTAGAAGCGCCTCTTGCGGCTGTGGCAAGGATGCGTGAGGCGTCGAAGGGAAAGGACACCACAATCGGACACTGGGAGATTGCGGGGATGATTTCCGATAAGCCGCTTCCGACCTATCCGAACGGCTTCCCGAAGGAGGTGCTGGATGAATTTACCAGACTTACGGGCAGGGGTGTGCTCTGCAACAGAACGTATTCGGGTACGGAAGTGATAAAGGATTACGGGGATGCGCATGTAAAGACAGGGGATCTGATTGTTTACACGTCCGCGGACAGTGTATTCCAAATTGCGGCGCATGAGGATGTGGTTCCGCTGGAGACTTTATACGATTACTGCAAAAAGGCAAGGGCGCTGCTTCAGGGAGAGCATGGTGTCGGGCGCGTGATTGCAAGACCGTTTGTCGGAACAGACGGCAATTATACGAGAACCTCACACCGCCATGATTATTCGCTTCTGCCTCCGCGCACGACAATGCTTGATTTGCTCAAGGCGGCGGGGAAAGACGTGCTTGCGGTTGGCAAGATTAATGATATTTTTGCGGGAAAGGGCATTACGGACTTTGTATATACAGGCGGAAACGCGGAGGGCATAGAGCGTACAATCGAGTATCTTGACAGGGATTTTGAGGGCATCTGCTTTATTAACCTTGTCGATTACGATATGCTTTACGGACACCGCAGGGATGTGGACGGTTACGCGAAGGCGCTTGCTTATTTTGATGAAAGACTTCCTATTATTATGGAAAAACTTAGGGATGATGACGTCCTGATGATTACGGCGGACCACGGCTGTGACCCGGCTTACACAAAGACGACCGACCATACAAGGGAGCATACGCCGTTTCTGATGTATGGCAAATCCGTCAAGCCGGTCAATTACGGGACGCGCGGCACGTTTGCGGATATCGCGGCGACAGTGCTTGACTATCTTGGCGTTTCGGGCAGAGTGGACGGCACAAGCCTTTTGGCATAAGAACGAACAGGCGCGGAACAGGCGCGGAAATGAGGTAAAGAGTGAGTAACAGTAATATTGCGGAAGAAATCAATAAGAGGAGAACCTTTGCCATTATCTCCCACCCCGATGCAGGGAAAACAACCCTCACGGAGAAGTTCCTTTTATACGGGGGAGCGATTAACCTGGCGGGAAGCGTCAAGGGAAAGGCGACGGCGCGGCATGCCGTGTCGGACTGGATGGAGATTGAAAAGGAGCGCGGTATTTCCGTAACATCTTCCGTTCTGCAGTTTCATTATGACGGGTATTGCATCAATATTCTTGATACACCGGGGCATCAGGATTTTTCGGAGGACACGTACCGGACGCTGATGGCGGCGGATTCGGCAGTGATGGTAATTGACGCGTCAAAAGGCGTGGAGGCGCAGACAAGGAAGCTGTTTAAGGTGTGCGGTATGCGAGGGATTCCCGTATTTACGTTTATTAACAAGCTGGACAGGGACGCAAACGACACGTTTGAGCTGCTGGACGAGATTGAAAAGGAGCTTGGTATTGCGACGTGTCCGGTGAACTGGCCGATTGGCTCGGGAAAGCGGTTTAAGGGTGTTTATGACAGGCATGAGAATCTTGTGCTGACCTATTCCGATACCCAAAAGGGGACGAAGGAGGGTGAGACGACGGTCATTGCGATGGATGACGAGGCGCTTTTGCTTGAAAAGATAGGAGACGAGGCGCTTTCTTTGCTGCGGGAAGAGATTGACCTTTTGGACGGGGCGAGTGTGGAATTTGACCTTGAGGAGGTCAGAAAGGGAAAACTGACCCCTGTTTTCTTTGGATCGGCGCTGACCAATTTCGGCGTGGAGGTCTTTTTGCGGAATTTCTTAAAGATGGCAACAGCACCGCTCCCGCGTATTTCGGAGGGGGAGGTTATTGACCCGGTGGAGAATGATTTTTCGGCGTTTGTATTTAAAATTCAGGCGAACATGAATAAGGCGCACCGCGACAGGGTTGCCTTTATGCGGATATGCTCCGGAAGGTTTGACGCGGGCGCCGAGGTGAAGCATGTGCAGGGGGGAAAGGTTATGCGCCTTTCCCAGCCGCAGCAGATTATGGCGGATGAGCGCAGGATTTTGGACGAGGCGTACGCGGGGGATATTATCGGTGTGTTTGACCCGGGGATTTTTTCGATTGGCGATACGGTGTGCGCACCGAAGAATAACATATGTTATGAAGGAATACCGACCTTTGCGCCGGAGCATTTCGCAAGGGTTCGCCAGATTGATACAATGAAACGAAAGCAGTTTATCAAGGGGGTCAATCAGATTGCGCAGGAGGGCGCAATTCAGATTTTTCAGGAGTTTAACACCGGTATGGAAGAGATTATTGTGGGCGTTGTAGGCGTTCTGCAGTTTGATGTCTTGAAATACCGCCTTGAAAACGAATACAATGTGGAGATAAAGTTAGAGCCGCTGCCCTATGAGTATATCCGCTGGATTGAGAATAAGGACGAGGTGGATTTGGACAGGCTTTCAGGTACTTCCGATATGAAAAAGATACAGGACTTAAAGGGCAACCCGCTGCTGTTGTTCATCAACCAGTGGAGTATTGGAATGACGCAGGACCGAAACAAGGGGCTTGTGCTTTCGGAGTTTGGACGCAATTAATATCGAGGAGTATTGTTCATGACGAAGTTTGTGGGTGAAATGAAGATAGCATCTGTTATTTTTATAATAACAGGAGTTATTGCAGTGGGGACAGGCGGCTGCGGGGCGCTTGGGCGAAATTTTGACGAAATTCCGTCAGAAGTTTCAGAAACTGAAGCGTCCGGGGCGGACGAATCACAGGTACAGGAGGAAGAGGAAGAGAAAGAGACAGTCGGTACGCAGGAAGCGGCGGTGCGGGAAATCCCGGAAATCTATTACGGATATCATGTTTTGGGTGAAGAGGAGCAGACCTTATATTTGGAGATTTTGGACGCGCTTATGGCGATGTCAGGCGAGGTTTCGGTATCTACCTTGGACAGTGCGCTGCTGGACAAAATCTTTGAGTGCGTGCTTAATGACCATCCGGAATTGTTTTACGTTGAGGGATTCCGGTATACGGAGCATTTTTTGGGGGACGCACTTACGGGGATTACCTTTGAGGGAACTTACTCGATGACAAGGGAGGAGGCAGTGCTCACGCTTGAGGAGATTGAAAACAGGCTTTTGGAGTGTATGGGCGAGGTTCCGCTGAATGAGGACGAGTACAGTACGGTTAAATTTCTGTATGATTATCTGATTGACAATACCGAGTACGATACGGATGCCGACGATAACCAAAATATATGTTCGGTATTTTTGGGCGGACGCTCCGTCTGCCAGGGCTATGCAAAGGCGATGCAGTATATGCTGCAGGAGGTTGGAATCCAGACGCTTTTGGTGACGGGGTATACCGGAACGGAGCGCCATGCATGGAATTTGGTGCGCGTAAACGGGCAATACTATTATTTGGACCCGACCTGGGGGGATGCTTCTTATTCCTACAGTGGCGGTGACGGTTTGGACGGTACGGCTTTTTGCCCACCGGTTAATTACGATTATTTTTTGGTGACAACAAGTGAGATTTCCAAAACACACTCGTTTGAGGACACGGTTGTGCTGCCCTTGTGCGACAGCACGCAGGATAATTATTATGTGCGGGAGGGGCTTTATTTTGAAGGCTTTGACAGGCAGCAGCTGGAGGCTGTTTTTGACAGTGAGGACGTGAAGCGGGCGGATTATGTGACGCTAAAGTGTGCCGATGCGCAGGTTTATCATGAAATGCTTTCCGAAATCATAGAGGACAGGCAGATTTTTACAATTGTCAAAAGCGGTGAGGGAACGATATCGTACGCTTCGAACGAGGAGCTTGGAACAATCAGCTTTTGGAATATATTTTGAATCGAATAGATTGTATATATTCGATTTATACTAGGCAAAATATTGGTAATTATGCTATACTGTTCACAAAAGCATTGTGAATATCAGGGCGGACAGGAGGAAACGCATGGATAAGGAAATGGATAAAAAAATGGATAAGAATAAGAACGGCTGTATTACGGACGCGGACGGATTTGGAACGGTAAAAATCGCAAATGACGTGGTTGCCATGATTGCGGGGCTTGCGGCGACGGAGGTTGAGGGCGTTAGCGCGATGTCCGGCAATCTCACGGATGAGCTGATGGGAAAGGTCGGCATAACGAACAGCGTGATGAAGAAGCAGACAAAGGGAGTCAAGGTCGATATCCTTGAGGGTACAGTGTCGGTGGATCTGGCACTTACCATGGAGTACGGCTACAATATTCCCGCAACCTGCAATAAGGTACAGGAAAAGGTAAAAAGCGCGCTTGAGACGATGACAGGCTTCGAGGTATCTGACGTGAACATCAGGATTATTGGTATCAAAATGCAGGAAAATAAATAAAAAGGAAAAAACAAATGAGCAGACGAGAGCTGAGAGAACAGATTTTTAAATTGATATTCCGTGTGGAGTTTAACGACCGGGAAGAGATGCTGGAGCAGGAGCGTTATTTTTTTGAGGATGACGCGCTTAACGCGAATGAAAAGGATGCAGCTTATATCTCACAAAAGGGCAACCGTATTATCGAAAAGCTTGATGAGATTGACGCGATGATTAATCAGCAGGCAAAGGGGTGGACAACCCAGCGGATGGGAAAGGTTGACCTCACCATTTTGCGCCTTGCGGTCTATGAGATTGTTTTTGACGAGGACGTGCCGGCAGGCGTGGCAATTAACGAGGCGGTGGAGCTTGCAAAACGGTTTGGACAGGAGGAATCGTCAGGATTTGTCAACGGGGTGCTGGCAAAATTTGTTTAGGAAACGCGCGGGAGGCGTTTTGCGATGCGCAATGTTTATACGGTGGCACAAATCAACTCCTATATCAAAAATATGTTCACTGAGGACTATATGCTGCGCAGCGTTTTTGTAAAGGGAGAAGTCAGTAATTGTAAATATCATACGTCCGGGCATATTTATTTTACGCTGAAGGACGAAAAAGGAGTCATAGCATGTGTTATGTTTGCCGGCAGCCGCGCCGGTCTTTCCTTTCCGCTGGAGGAGGGACAGCAGGTCGTGGTTGGCGGTACCATTGACGTTTACGAACGGGACGGGAAATACCAGCTGTATGCAAAGCAGATTACGCTGGACGGCGCAGGGCTTTTATATGAACGCTTTGACAGGCTCAGGCGCAGGCTTGAGGAGATGGGAATGTTTGCGCCGGAATATAAGCAGCCGATACCGCGCTATATCAGGACGCTCGGCGTGGTGACGGCGCCTACGGGGGCGGCTGTGCGGGATATTATCAATATCGCGACGAGGCGTAATCCCTATGTGCAGATTATTCTTTATCCCGCGGTTGTACAGGGGGAGCATGCGGCTGCGAGCATCGTCAACGGCATTCATGCCCTGGAGCGGCTTGGCGTGGATGTGATGATTGTGGGCAGGGGCGGCGGTTCGATTGAGGATTTGTGG
>DKYC01000003.1:27883-37106 GCA_002492295.1 Lachnospiraceae bacterium UBA7110 | reverse complement strand
AATGAAAAATCTGATTATTCCAAACGGTTATAGTTCAAAATTGGATTTGCATGACACACAGATTGCAATTAAGACAGTTAAGGATTTCTTTCAGAACCAGCTTGCGCAGCATCTGCATCTCACCCGTGTATCCGCACCGCTTTTTGTCGACCCCGCATCCGGGTTAAACGACAACCTAAACGGCGTGGAGCGCCCCGTCGCTTTTGATATCAAGGAGCAGGACGGACGCATCGCGGAGGTTGTGCAGTCACTTGCCAAATGGAAACGCTATGCTTTGAAAAAATACGGCTTTTCCTATGGAGAAGGAATTTACACGGACATGAACGCCATCCGCCGCGACGAGGAGACAGACAACATCCACTCCGTCTTTGTGGACCAGTGGGATTGGGAGAAGGTCATTAAACAGGAGGAGCGCAATACGGATACGTTAAGGGCGGTCGTCAGGAACGTGTACCGGTGCCTGAAAAATACGGAAAAGTTTATGTCCATCCAGTATGACTACATAGAAGAGACGCTTCCCGATACCATTTCCTTTGTCACGACCGAGGAACTTGCGCAGATATTCCCTGACAACACGCCAAAGGAACGCGAATATTATATCGCGAAGGCAAAGGGTGCTGTCTGCATTATGAAAATCGGCGATAAACTTGAAAACGGGAAACCGCATGACGGACGGTCGCCGGACTATGACGACTGGCAGTTAAACTGCGATATCATTGTACACTACCCTGTGCTTGACATCGCGCTGGAGCTTTCTTCAATGGGTATCCGTGTCGACAGGGATTCCCTGCTTTCACAGCTTGACAAGGCAGGCTGCCCGGAGCGTGCAAAGCTGCCGTATCAGAAATCAATTATTGACGGGGAACTTCCGTTTACGATTGGCGGCGGTATCGGGCAGTCGCGTATCTGCATGTTCTTCCTGAGAAAGGCACATATCGGCGAAGTACAGTCATCCTTGTGGCCGGAGGACATGGTTACGGAATGTGCGGCGCACCAGATATATTTACTGTAAAAAATAAAAAAACGCGTTTATGCAAAACAGCCCGTCTGCATAAACGCGTTTTTCTACAGCATCAGTTTTCCTTCCATTCCGTCAAAATCAATGCATTTTTCCACACCCGTTTTTAGCACCACTTTCACCATGCCATATCCGCCGCACGCTTCCTTGTCCGTATAGACAATCTCTTTAATCGGAAACAGCTCCTCCTCTGAAAAATCCGCAAGCTCCTCTTTTGTAATCACCTGCGAAATCAAAATGCCCTGTTCATAACGATTCTGTGCCTTGCGATTCATGGACGCATAAACAATGACCGAATGCTCCGAATCGGGATTCGTACCTGTGCTGTGTACCAGGTCAAGCGACTCCCACCCATCATAGATTGTCATCGCAAGCTGCTTTTCTTTTCCCGTAAAATCATGCCCCTTTAAAATAATGGCAGTTGCCGTATGCTCCCCGTACTGTGCCGTTTTTTGAATCACTTCCGTTCCGTTATCCGGAAAGCCGTATGCACCGAGCGTCAGCGATACCGGCTTTTTAAAAAAACGCGTCCTGTCCACACGCATAATGCCATATGGCACCGTAAAATCCGCCAGATTCATCGCCTGTATCCAGTGACATTCCGTCTCCAAATTGTAGTTAAAAAACTGCCTGCGGTAAAGCACGCCGTCCCGCTCCCCGTGCCAAAACGTCACATTGGCATGTTCATAAGTGTCTGATGTGATGTCATGGAGCACATACTGCTGCGATTCCATATACGCAATTTCCTGACGGGAACTTTCGTCTCTGCCCGTAATCGGTGCTGCCTCCCACGGATACTTCGTGTTAAAGCAAAGCTTGGAATAATTCCACATTCCATGACGGTCTGCTTTTTCCTTTACCACCTTGCCCGTGCGCAAAACGGTTTCGCCGTTTGCAGCATGGTTGGAAAAGCATAGCGCAGGTCCGTCCAGCGTCGTTACCTTGACCTCGTTTTTCGCAAGGTTTTCCCATGTACCGTTATTTTCCTTTTCTGTCCAAAAAGGATGCTCTTTTGGCAGATGCAGGCACAAAAACGCCTTTCCAATCCAAAACGGCGACTCTGCGCAGGAATACCCCTGTACCAGCGGCATAAACTGCCCGTAAAAGCCAAGCGTCGGGACGCCTTCATACAAAAAGTCCTCCCGCGTTAAAAACTGCAGCAGGGAACCCGAACAAATCCTCCGCGCAAGCCCCGCGTTTACCGAAGCGTCCTTCAGCATCAGATTGCCGTCAAACGCACTGGTCGCGGCGTTGCGGTAAATATTGCTCCTGCCCCACATATTCGTAAATCCGTCGCGGTCAAAAAAGTCCCCGTACGTCTCCATCAGCGCGTTGGAGTTTTTCTCAAACTGTGCCGCAAGATACGGCTCCTCCTCATATCCGTACCACACATTCCAAAGCGGCGCATACACATTAAACGCCCAGCACGAATAATAGTCAAAGGAATGTCCGTCACGATACCACCCCGCTCCCGCATAATAATTCAAAATATGCGCAGCGTGCTCCCGCATAATGCTCTTATCAATCTCATACCCTTCCATATATAAGAAGGCAAGGACAAGCATATTAAACAAACGCCAGTTCTGAGGAACGGTATTTCCCTCTGCATACGCGCTCAAAAAAGCGGCAATACGGTCTTTTTCCGCTTTTGTATAGGTATCCCATAATTCAGATTTACATAACCACAAGCAAATAACCAGTGCGCACGTTTCCACCGTCTGCTGAAAAGTACGGAATGGGTCGCCGTCCTCGGACAGCCTGCGCAATTCCTCGTACGTCCCCACACACAACGGGTCTTCGGGCGTGCAGGAGCGCAGCACATGGCTTTTATAGTAGTCCCTTACATTGTATCCTGCAATCTCCAACCCGGGATTTTCATGAATCAGCGGCGCTGCGATGAAAAAAGAACGGGCAAGCCCCTCGAAATACTCCGCCTTCTGCTCCCGAACCGCGTCCGCGCTATGCGGATACGTAATCTTTGTCTCTTTTCGCGGCATGACAACAGGGGCCGTAAACTGTTTAATATTTTGGAATACCCCTTGCAGCAGATACTCCCCCGCCTCAATCCAGCTCTCACGTGTCAGTCCCGTGTAAGGACTCAATGTAAAGTCTAATGTTTTCGGTTTAAAAATCATACCAATCCTCCATTCTTACCATTACCTGCGAATTCTTGACAACAAAAAGCGCAAGCTTTCTGTTGTATGTAGGCGCAAGCACAAATTTGCTGCTTGAAAAATCTATGATTTTTCAAGCTATCCTCCCAATCCTTCCTCTTACAAAAGGTCAGACAAAACAGTCAATCTGTATTCTGCACTCCGGCAAAGTTTCCCATTGTATCAAATACACCGTTGTTCTGCTGCCGTCATGACACGCGTGCTCCTTTGGCAGAATCCGCAGCCCCTGCACCTGCTGCCACGCCTCATCCTCTTTCGCGCGGCACGAAACCGCAATGCTGCATGCGCCCCGTTCTCCCGCTATCTCAACTGTATGTGCGTCGCGGATTACAGGCGCAAACGGCGTCACCAAATTTTCCGTAATCTTTTTCGTCTCCTTAGAACCCGCAAAGCAGTCTGTCACGCAAAGCCGCAAATCAGAGCCTTTCTCCACATGGATTTTCCGGTCAATCCCATCAATGCACCCATGCGGATATGCCGCCGCAAAAGAAATTTCCAGCTCCCGCTGCTCTTCATTCCACGCAAACGCATCCGCGCGGTACTGTGCCCCCTGGCACTGTTCAAGGTCATTAATCAGCGGCACCGAATGCCCGAGCGAGCGGTTGCACAAAATCCCATAGCGCCCCTCGCTAAAATAGCCCTTCGTGTACTCGCCCGCCCCCAAGTCCGTCAGCAGCAGTTCCCCGTTATAAACGCACAGGAAATGACCGACGTCATTGTGATTATGATTTTCGTCATTATGACCGCCCTTTGCGGCAAAGCCGTTTCCCTGTGCATTTTTGTAAATCATCCACTGCGCCGCAGGAAGCAAATCGCAGGACGCGAAATCCATCTTTGCCTCTTCTTCCATGCCGCCATATGCCAAAAGCCACCGGATATTTCGTTCATTTGGCAGCCATCGGTAACACGTATCGTCACAAAACCGCCGCGCCGCCGTATAGGGAGGCGTTTTCGTCTGCGTAAAGCAGTGCAACAAATATGCAGTCAGTCCCGGCAGAAACCGCTCCGAATCGCTCCCGTCCGAAAAGCTCAGCGATACTCCATGCCCGAAATAGCATTTTTCCTGAAAGGCGGCAATACGCGCACATTTTGGATTGTCCATCAAATTAACGCTTTGTCCCGTCTCTTCATATAAAAGTTCGGCAAACGCCGTATAGTAGCTCATTCCGTAGGAAAAATAGCCAAGTCCCTCCGTGCACGCGCCATCCTCCTCCATACCGCCGAGATAGCAGTTGAGCGCATCGCACACACGTTTGATACAGGATTCCTTCCACGCCGGCTCCAGCGCCCCCATGCGGTCCATATAAATCGCCGCCATGCCAATCGAGCCCGCACACACGGCAGACCAGTTGCAGCAATCCGTCTCCCACCAACTGTACGGAACCGCCGAACGGCAAAACGGCGCAAGCACCCGCCGCGTAATCTCCTGCTTTGCAAGTGCCACGACAGAAGGGCTTAACCGCTCACCCAAAACCGCAAGAAGCTCCGCCAGTGTCTGCGCCGTCTCTGCGGCAAACAAATCAATCGTCGTCTCGTCCAGTCGTGCAAAGTCAACATGTGCCGGAAGCGCCCAAAACCGTTCCCCGCACACCTCCACAATCACTTCCTCCAGCTTCGCAAGGTCCTCTTCCCGTTTTCCAAACTCCGAAAGGATGCCGAACACCGTCAGATATTTCCTGCGTGCAAAATAAACGTTTTCATAAATCAATCGGTTTCCCGTTTTCTCATAAAGGAAAAAATCCTCCTCCAAAAGCACAGGGAGCGCACAATCCCTCAAACGCGCCCCCTCCTGCTCAAGCTCCTTCCAAAATGCCGTAAGATATGCTGTTTCCTGTTTTCCTAACCGTAACATCGCCTTCCCTCCCGTCAGTCCGGCACAACTGTAGTAACAGTTCAGCCTTCGGCTTCCTGTTACAGGCATCAAGCCATGCAAAACCACTTCGTGGTGGCTTGATGCATTTCAGCCACTACATTATTTCACGGACTTTGCAGCGCAGTGCAAAGTCCTGGACTCAACTGTTAACAACCGTACCATAAACCATAAGCTGCGTCAGCGCGGGAAACGGCGATTCCGTCTCCGCCTTTATCAGATTCTTTAATTCAAGCCATGTGACAGTGCGCTTTTCAAAACGGATTTCCTGCCCGTCGGCGCGTTTTTCAAGCGGCGCCGTAAGCGTACTGCCATCGGAAAACACAAACGTTACTTCCTTCCACCAGTTATCATGCGGAAAATCCGCCCGAAGATAAATCACCGCCTTGTCAATTTCCACGGGATGACCGAACTCCAGTTTGAATACCGCGTCCGGATTGCGGTTGATTCCCCATGACGTGTAGGGCCACTGCCCATGCGCACTGTTTGCGCAGACGCCGTCAATCGCATTGCGTGCCGCAAAGACAGCCTCGTTTCTTGTTTCCACATTGGCGGACGCATGCGGATATGAATTGGTATTTTTGTGATTGTCATACACATTTAGCGCCTGATTGCGGTATGCGTAAATCTCCTGCGCCGTTGCCACACTTGCATAGAGATAATGGCAGTCCCCCAGAAATGCCTTCGGGGAATATCCTGTTTTTTGCTCCCCAAACGGGACTTGAAATTCCACATTTCCCGTCACGTAAAGCAACGCGGCGCCAAGCGCGTCATCCGCCTGAAAACGGAAATATTGCGGTACGCCTGAATATTCCAGCACAATCCGGTCACCCTCGTCATAAGCGCTTGTCACCACAAGGGAAACCTCACGCTCTCCCCGCGCCACAAATTTTGTCTCCCCGTCAGCCTTTAATACTTTAATCGAAAACATGCTCTCTATAACCCCCTTTCCTTTCTTAACCTTTTTCCCTTACGCCGCCTGCTGTTCGCGGTTAAAAATCTGATGGAAAACAAGCGACTGCAAATATGCCGTCAGTCCCACCGCCACAAGCAGCAGCGGCCAAAATACAAAAACACCGACCACAAACAGGCAGATGCCTGTCACAAGAATGAGAAGCGTCCAGCCAAAATAGCGCAGCGACAGATAAAAGGCAACCTTGAAATAACGGGAAATACCTGCGTCAAGCCATGCCATCACCGGAAACAGATATGCCGCCGTCATCAGAAAGACGATTGCAATCACAAGCGTCGCCGCAAGAAGCATTGACGCCGCAGGCATATGGCTTTGCAGGCAAAAGGCAAGGTCCCCGAAAAGCACCATACCCACCGCAAGCAAAATCAGCCACGCCTTTGTCGTCTCCACAAACATCTTTGCAAATGTCTTAAAGTATGTCCTCACCAAATACCCTTCCTCATTGCGCGTCATTTTTAACGTAATATCATAAACGCTCGCCGTCGCCGCCCCGATTGTGATGATTGGCAGAGAGGTCACAACCCACAAAACCGTCAAAACAAGAAAATCCAACAGCCGCCCCATAAATTTCCAAACAGGGCTGTCATAAGAAAACATTGCCTTCATCGTCCGCCCGCTCCTTCCTTGTACGTATTCCTTATTACCAGTAAGGCTCCCAGTTTTTTGTAAGCCTTGTCAATGCTTCCATGTAAAAATAATCGCCCCACGAATTGCACTCGTCAACGCCATAATGGTTACAGGTGTTGTACGGTGAATGGTTCGAATAGGTGCTGTGCAGTACAAGACCGTTTGACTGACTGTAATCCTTTACGGCACACCTGTCATACACTGCCCTCATCAACTGCTTTGCTGCCGTAATATAATATCCTCTCTCCTGCTCTGGAAGATACTTCACCATTTCCAGCATTCCGCACGCCGCAATCGACGCGCTTGAGGAATCCCTTGGCTGCTCGTCGCCCGAGGTAAATTCCAAATCCCAGTAAGGCACCAAGTCCTTTGGCATATGCGAAAGGAAATACTCCGTCACATGCTTAAAAATGTCAATATATTCCGAACGCTTCGTATACCGGTACGCAAGCGCCATGCCGTAAATTCCCCACGCCTGCCCTCTCGTCCACGCGGAACCGTCACGGTAGCCCTGACAGGTCGCGCCGTGGTCGGGCGCTCCTGTCTTCATGTCAAAGAAAAATGTATGCCATGTGGAATAATCCTCACGGATGACATTTGCAACTGCCGTGTGAATATGCTTTTCGGCAATGTCGCGGTACTTTTGGTCGCCCGTTTCCTCCGACGCCCAATAAAGCAGAGGAAGATTGAGCAGGCAGTCAATGATTAACCTATAATTTTCGGGTGCATCCATCGCTCCCCACGCCTGAATAAACTCTCCCACCGGATGAAAGCGGGTAATCAGTTGGTCAGCCGCTTTGATTGCCGCCTCGCGCCCCGTCTTAGAGCCTGTCAGCTTGTAGCCTGCAACGCACGAGGGCGTATACAGAAATCCCATATCGTGGTGCTCCACTTCTATTTTGTTGACAATCCGGTTGAGAAACGAGTCAATTTGCACCTCACCCGCGTGCCGCAGCGCATCCGCCGCCTGCGCCATATTATGTGCGCAGGCGTACTCATACGCAAGCCATATCTCACCCGTCCAAAACCCCGTTGTCCAGTAATTGTTTTCAATCGGCTGGTAAAATCCGTTTTCACTGTACGCCTTTTGAAATTTGTCCGTAAAGGTTTCCAGATTTTTGGTCACACTTGTAACCGCAAACTGCATTGCCTCCTCCATCTCCGCTTCGGAAATAGAAGGATAACCTGTAAATTCTGTTCGTTTCATGATTTTCCTCCAACTCTTTCATGCCGCCGACAACCGCACATTATCCTTTCAAACCGGTTGAGGCAACGCCTTCCACAAAATATTTCTGCAGGCACAAAAATACTGCCAAAACAGGAATCAGGGACAGAACGGAGCCTGCCATAATCAGTCCGTAATCGGACGAATACTGGCTGATAAACATCTTTAATCCCAACTGGATGGTCTTTTTCTGCTCGCTCTTTAAATAAATCAACGGTCCTAAATAGTCATTCCACGTATTTACAAACGTAAAAATTGTCAGTGTGGAAAGCGCCGGCTTTGAGAGCGGCAGCATGATTGACGCATAAATCCTGTACTCACTCATCCCGTCAATGCGCGCCGCCTCACACAATTCGTTTGGAATGTCCTCATAAAACTGTTTCATCATAAACACGCCAAACGCCGAAAACGCCTGTAAACAGATAATCGCGAGCAGCTTATCATTTAACCCGAATTTGCGCATCATGATAAACTGCGGCACCATATAAACCTGCCACGGCATCGCAATCGTCGCGATGTAGGCAAAAAACAGGGCATTTTTGTGCTTAAACTCAAGCTTTGCAAACGAGTACGCGGCAAAGCTGCTTGTCAGAAGCTGCAGGAAGGTAACGACAATCGTCAAAAAGATTGTGTTCTCCGCAAACTTAAGCATCGGGATTTTTGTCCAAATATCATGGTAATTGCTAAACTTCGGATGCTCCGGTATCAGGACAAACGGATTCATCTGAAACACTTCCCGGTCACTCTTAATCGACGCCGAGAGCATCCATATAAACGGGATAATCATCAGTACCGCGATTAGGATTAAAATCGCATACACAATCACCTTGCCCGCAATCGCTTTTTTTCTTGCTGATTTCATACGCATCGTTCTCCTCTCCTACTGATATTTTTTCTGTCCGCGGAACTGAATCATTGTCACCACAAAGACCATCAGGAACAGCACCATCGCAACCGCGCTCGAATATCCAAGCTTCCAGTCAATAAACGCTTTCTGGTAGATATAATATACCAGTACGGTAGAAGAAGTCGTCAGCTCCCCGCTGCCGCCGCCTGCGAGCATGATGGCGATGTCATACACCTTAAAGCAGTTAATCGTCAGCATTACGACTACGAAAAAGGTCGTTGAGCGAAGCTGCGGCCATGTGACATAGCGGAATTTCTGCCATGTGTTTGCGCCGTCCAGCGATGCCGCCTCATACAGCTCCGCGGAAATCCCCTGAAGTCCCGCAAGATAAATGACCATATAATACCCCATATACTTCCACACGCTGAACAAAATCATGCTAAGCAGTACCAGACCACCGGTAAACCACTGCGGAAGCTGCTCCATCGG
>DKYC01000003.1:25472-27501 GCA_002492295.1 Lachnospiraceae bacterium UBA7110 | reverse complement strand
TTCCAAACGGAAGTCACCGCCACAAGAGACGCGACGTAAGGAAAGAACGAAAGCGTCCTGAAAATTCCCCGTCCGATAACCTTTTGGTTTAGGATAATCGCAAGCGCCAGAGAAGCAATCATGGTTAGCGGCACGGTCCCGATACAGTAAATAATCGTATTTTTTAATGCCGCCTTAAAAAAGACATCTCCCGCAAGCTGCTTAAAATTTCCAAGTCCCGCAAACGTAATCGGATTGCTGCCATCCCAGTTTAAAAAGGCAAGCGCAAACGCAAACACGATAGGAATTAAGGTAAATACGGCAAAGCCGATGAAGTTTGGCGCAATAAAGGAATACGCGACCAAATCCCGTTTTTTCTGACGGCTTAGTCCTTTTGTCATAATCAGCCCTCCTTAAACTCTGTTATTTTTTTCTGAAAAAGAAGCCGGCACCCTGCCGGCCTCTTTCAACTCTGTTATTTTATTTTAATTTGTGATACCTTTCACTGCCTCATTCATTGCCGCGATGCCTTCGTCAATTGACATCTCGCCGCTCATGATGGAACCGTGATAAGAGTCAAGCGCGCTGTTGATTTCGGATACATTCTCCGCATAAGGTACTTCCAAATACAGGTTCGATACATTCAGCGCCTCCTTTGAAGCATCGTCTGTCGGGAATCCCTCAAGACCTGTAATCAGACTCATCGCCTCATCCGTCATAATCGCGGGGAAGTTCCCTGTCTCTGCCATCACTGCCGCGCCTTCCTCACCGCTTACCCACTTTACAAACTTCCATGCCTCATCAGGCGTATCGGACGCTGTCGTTACGGAAAGTCCGGTAATCGTGCCCAGTGTGGAGCCCGGCTCAACACCGTCTGCGTGCGGATACTTTACAATACCCCAGTTTCCGCAAAGGTCTGCATCATACTCACCGCTCTTAAGGCTGGAAATCATCGTTGCGACAAACCACGAACCCATGTTCATCATCGCCACGTCGCCGCCCGAAAATGCTGCAGAATAGTGAAGTCCTTCCGCCTTTAAATCCGTATACTTACGGCAGACGCCGTCCTTTTCCTGATTCAAAACCATCTCATAGTATGGCTTCATGAACTCATAATCGCCGTCAAGGATTGTGTGCTTGCCGTCAAGCACTGCAAACAGCTGTACTGCGGAACGCCATGTATGGTAATGTGCGCCATAGGTCTGCGCGCCAAAGCTTGTATCCGTCATTTCCCTTGCAAGCGCGTCGTACTCGTCAAACGTCATATCGTTGGTCGGATATGCAACACCCTTTTCGTCAAATAAATCCTTATTGTAAAACAGTACCCAGAAATCGTTTCTGAAAGGCAGCTCGTACAGACTGCCGTTTACCGTAACCTGATCGGTTGTTCCCGCATATTTACTCAAATCAACACCGTCTGCCGATATGTAGTCGTCAAGTGAAAGAATTGCATTCTTTTGTACCAGCGTCGCATAACCCGGAACATCCTTAATCGTAACAACATCAAAGTCCGAACCCTCGCCGGAAAGCTCCGTCGCAAGAACCGTCATGTAATCCGTCGAGCCAAGATCCACCATCTCAATCGTCACATTGGGTGCAACGCTCTTATAAGCGTCCGCCAATGCCTGCCAGTACGGTGTTGACTCCTTATCCCAAATCGCCCATTTCAGCGTAACCGCATCACCGCCTGCCGTATCCGCCGCTGCCTGTGTTGCGGGTGCTGCCTGTGTCTCGGGCGCTGCCTGCGCGGGCTCCTGCGCCTGTTGTGTTTCAGGAGCCGCCGGTGCCTGTGTCTGCGTTCCGGAACTGCCGCAGCCTGCAAGTGATGCGACCATGCTTGCCGCAAGTATCAGACTTAATAATTTTCTTTTCATAAAAATCTCTTCCCTTCTTTATTATTTTGCTTTTTATTTTTGTGTCATAAGAAAAGTATAGCGATTTTTATTGTAAAAAAGAATGGTTTAATTGTTCATTTGATGTATTTTTTTATGCATTTTTTACCGGTAGGATATACTTTTTTAAGAAAATATGTAATATTCTACAAAACGCT
>DKYC01000003.1:3403-25227 GCA_002492295.1 Lachnospiraceae bacterium UBA7110 | reverse complement strand
TATGTAATATTCTACAAAACGCTTTATGTACATCCGATTTTTTTGTATACTATGATATAAGACACAGACCGCTTTACAAACCATACCGTACGGCTTATTTCACGGAGGGACAACAATGCACACACGATTTTCAAGAGAGGCTTCCTATAAACTGCAGCGCCATATCATCCTGTTTACCCTGTTTATCACCCTGAGCGTAGGCATCCTGTTCAGCACGGTTTTTACGGGACTCTACAGCAACTACCTCTCCGAGTCTCTTGCCGCGTCAACCGCTATTAATATGAAGTTTCTCGCGGACTCCATTGACGGCAATCTCGAATCGGTCAATCACTTAATCCGCTGGGCACAGGGAAATACGACCATCGGCAAATACATACAGGCGCCCGACAACAATTCCTACGGCATTATCGCACTGCAGGCGCACACACGTCTGACCGAGGAATATCAGAACAATCCTGTAAGCTCCATGCTGCACCGGGTTGTCATCGGAAACAAAAACCAGCGGTTTATCCAGATTGTCGCAGCACAGTATTCCTCCACGCACAATCTCAGCGTGGAGATTCCCGCACTGCCCTATTTTGCAGGCTTATATGATGCTTCCGCGGACAGGCTTTCTACGGGTTTTCTATCCGACCCGTTCTGCCCCTCTTTGGAAAAACAGGTGATACCGATTGTTGCCCCAATCTATGCACAATACTATTCCGACAAGGCGGGATGGATTTTCGTGGAAGTGACACAGGACTTATTTACTGCCCCGTTGGAATATTACAGTTACGCAGAGGATTCCCAGCTCTATCTTGTTTTAGGGGAACATACATACGAACTGTCTGTCAATGATATTGTTCCCTCCGATTTTACCTATGAAATCAAGAAAGAGCTTACTGACTTTAACACAGGCACACCGCTTGCCCAAAACGGCTGCCGCGCTTATGCAGTGCATGAGCTGCCGGCTGATAAGGACTCTGTAATCGTCATCCGTCCCCTCTCGCAGAAAAACTGTTATCTGATACAGACGCTCTCCAATCAGGAAATCAGAAGGCAGAATCAAATGCTTGCGCTGATTTGGGCTGTCATCCTGATTTTAATGCTGTTTGTGGCGCTTCTGCTGACGGTCTTTCTGCACCGCTTTATCGCCGTTCCCGTGCAGAAGCTGCGCCATCAGATTGATTTGGTGGCAAAAGGATATTTTAAGCCGGATGCTTCGTTGGAATGGAACCACGAGCTGGGGGACATCGGACGCGGCGTCAACAAGCTTGCCTGCGACATGGAACAGTTGATTGAGAAACGCATTTCCGACGAAAAAGAGAAAAAAGATTTGGAATACAAAATGCTGCAAAATCAGATTAACCCGCATTTTTTGTACAATACCTTAAACTCCATTAAATGGATGGCATCCGTTCAGGGCGCGGACGGCATTGCGGACATGACAACCTCCCTCTCAAGACTGCTGCGCAGCATCGCAAAGGGAACACAGCTTCTAATCCCGCTGTCGGAGGAAATTGCGCTTGTAAAAGATTATTTCAACATTCAAAACTACCGCTACGGCGGCACCATTGCGTTTGAGGTGGAATGTGCAAACGATGCGCTCCTGCAAGTGCCGATTATCAAATTTACGCTCCAGCCGCTTGTTGAAAACGCGATTTTTCACGGACTGGAACCGCGCGGGAACAGGGGAACCATCCGCATTATCATACAGGAGGAGCCAAATTCGTCCGGTCAGAATGTCGAGATTATTGTGTGGGATAACGGCGTTGGCATTGCACCTGAAAAAGCACAGCAGATTCTGACGGACAACTCTTCGGAATTTTTCAAGGAAGTCGGCATTGGCAATGTGCAAAAACGCCTGCAATACGAATTTGGCACGCAGTACGGCATTCATGTGGAAAGCGAAATAAACCAATATACAAAAATGCATGTCATAATACCCAAACAAAACCGTATCCCTTGATGGAACAGGAGGCAGACAATGTACAAATTATTGATTATTGACGACGAACCTTTGGTTCAGGCAGGAATCCGCTCCATGCTTTCATGGGAGGAGCTTGGAATTGACGTGTGCGGTATTGCCGCAAACGGTCAGGCTGGCTGGGAGCTGATGGAGCAGGAGCATCCCGACATTATAATCACGGACGTTAAAATGCCGATTATGTCGGGCTTGGAGCTTTTAAAAAAGACACGCGACAATTATCCGCAAAAGGATTATCCCGCCTTTATCATCCTGACAAGCTATGAGGAATTTCAGATGGCAAAAGAGGCGCTGACCTACCGTGCCGCGGATTATCTTGTAAAAATCGAGCTTACACCGGAGCTTTTAAAAGCGTCCGTTCTGCGCGCAATTGAAAGCATAAATAAAACATCTGTTCTTTCTGAACAGGCAAAGGAGCTTTCTTCCGCCGACCTGCAAATGCTGCGGGAAAAATTTTTTATCCGCCTGCTGCACAATCTCTACGACTCTTCCGAGCAGTTTACGCTTTTAATGCAGGACTTGGACATTCCGTTTACCTATGCGGCTTACCAGTGCTGCTATTTTGAAATGCGCAATCCCAGTGTTGACGCAATGGACATCCGGCGGCAGATTGTTCTGTATACCAACTCATACCAGCTTTTACAGAAGCTTTCCGAAAAATATTTAGCCGAGCAGCAGATGTCTGCCTATTTTGTGACGCTTGACCGAAAACACGGCAGTATTATTTTACTGTACAACACTGCCCCGGAAGACGGAAACGACACGCGGATTACCTCATATTTGCAGCAAATCTGCACGTCGCTTACCAACTATTATCAGACCTCGATGAAAATCGGCATCGGAACGGTTGTGAGCGAGCCGCTCTCCATATCCGACTCGTATCAGAACGCCCGCGCCGCGTTTGCAAGCATTACGGCGCCATCCGGCATTGCCGGGATTTCCGACGTTGCGCCCGACAGCTGCATGATTTTCAATTTTTCCGTTATCAAGGACGACTTAAGCCGCGCCTTTTCGGAATATGACGAAACGCTGCTGCAAACAGTCCTAAATCAGGTGACCATGCTGTTTGAGGAACACCCGTCCCACTATGTGCAGGCGCTCGACGCGGCATGCAACCTGCTGTTTTTGTCCATCTCACTGATGCCAAACGGTGAGGAATTATTGTCTGCACTCTTTGCGGACTATCCCGACGGCTACCGCTCCATTTACCGCCAGAACACAACGGAGCAGGTGATTGTTTGGCTGCGCCAGTTTGGCGACAGGCTTTGCCAAAGCTTTGTGGAACACAAAAAAGAACATCGCCATCATATTGTTGACAATGTGAAAAAGTATATTGAAATGCACGTAACGCAAAAGCTGAATTTAAACGATGTTGCAGCAATCTATGGCATTTCACCGAATTATTTAAGCTCTCTTTTCAAGAAATATAATTCCTGCGGATACTCCGAATATATTACAGAGCGCAAAATTGCCCGGGCAAAACGCATGATGCAGGAAGGGAATGTAAAAATCTACGAAGTGGCGGACGCGTTGGGGTTTGAGAGCGCTTTTTATTTCAGTAAAGTCTTTAAGAAGGTGGAAGGGATTTCGCCTACAGAATATTTGAACAGGCTGGAGTAAACAACCTCCAGCCTGTCTATTTGTTAGGGCATGGCCCTGTTCTCCATTGCGGAGTTTTTCGCTGATCCGAAAAACGGAACTTTGGAGAACAAATAAACCACCTGCTATGCGGGTGGTTGAAATAGCTTTAGCGTTGTGCAAAAAGCCTCCATTGATATAATAGAAACAGGTTCGCCAACCGTTTTATTATACAAAGGAGGCAAGTCCAAATGGACAATAATAGTTTATCACATACAACGTGGAATTGTAAGTATCATATAGTTTTTGCGCCCAAATATAGAAGAAAAATAATATATGCCGAGCTGAAGCAGGACATAGCAAATATTTTAAGTATGTTATGCAAGCGCAAGGAAGTGAATATTGTAGAGGCAGAGATCTGTCCGGATCATGTCCATATGCTGGTAGAAATACCGCCCAAAATGAGTGTATCGGATTTTGTAGGGTACTTAAAGGGAAAAAGCACTCTGATGATATTTGAGAGACATGCGAATCTTAAATATAAGTATGGCAATAGACACTTTTGGTGCAGAGGATATTACGTGGATACAGTAGGAAAAAATGCGAAAAAGATAGAAGAGTATATCCGAAATCAACTGAAAGAAGATTTAGAATATGACCAAATGTCTTTGAAAGAGTATATAGACCCGTTTACGGGTGAGCCGGTAAACAAAATCAAGAAAAAATAAGCCCAAGGGGCTAAGCAGGTAACTGATGTTGCGGCTGGCGAATCTTTCAATGAGTCTTTAGACTCCAGTGCCGGGAACGAGCCCTTATAGGGCGAAAAACAAACCACCGGCTAAGCCGGTGGTACTGATTATTCCTTTTTTAGTCCGACATAGAGATGTATTTCGGCGTCCTCCATGCGGTCATCCTGATACTCCTCAAAATCACACCGGAATGTTCTTGGCAAATCCATGCTCCAGATTTCCTGCCATGCCGCCGCAACAGCCTGTACCATATCCCCATGAACAACAAATTTTGCATATCTGCCTGCGGGGATTTTACAAACGGTATAGCCGCCCGTTTTGGGCTCCTTTGCTGTTTCACAGGCAACAATTGCTGTGTAATCCGATTTTTCATCTCCTGCGTAATCAGTGTAAATTCCTAACGCTTTCTGATTTGTCTTTTCCGGAATAGATGCATACACCCCTTCATTGAAAAAACGATTCCAAAGTCCGCCAATCACACCGCCCATATCGGGAGACGCATTATTTGTCCGCGCTGATATGCCCACCGCAATTTTTTCTTCCAAAGTTACAATTTCATAATCCATTTTCATGACCACCTTTCATTTGATGCCTTTATTCTATCAGAGCATCTGTGACGTCTATGTGTCATGATTAAAATCTTTTTTTATCTTATTTTTGATGCGAAGGCTTGCTTCGATATGCATAATCCAATGTCGTGAAAAGGGCATTTGAATTAATCCTCTGACATCTTTTTTACACCAATAATCAATTAGCCAACAGGCTTTTTCATCTTCACTGACAACGCTCAACGATTTCAAATGTTCTTTTTCCGTATCGGTTATCTTTCGCTTTAAGTCTTTAAAAGAAAGATTTCTTAAAATGTCTTCTGTACTGTCTTTTACAGATTTCGCATACTCAAATAACGCATCTAAATTCAAGGTTTCCGAAAAATCAGCAATTTGCTGTTTTATCAGTTCATTTCCGGTTGTAATGAGCGCAGCGCCTATCTTATTTTGATAGTCCCCGAAAAAGAAAATTTGCCCGTCTTGATTTATCAGTGTATGCGCAACAATATCCTCTATACGGAAAATATGCCATATCGAATAGGCAATCGTCTTACTATGATAACCGTCTTCATTGATAAAAGGAATTGCATTCCATTCTTCTCTGCTTAATTCCGCTTTGAAGCGCTCCACTTCATGAAATAATTGCTGACGCAATTCGAAAAGTGTTTTTATGCCTTCTTTGAATGTTTCTTCCTTTTTGAGCTGCACCTGCATAACTTTGTTTAATTCCGACCATTCCTTATTCATTCATTTCACATTCTTTCCTGCACCGACAAACTGAGCGTTATGTACTACTCTGTTTTTTAACCGGGTGCCTAATCACTGTCTTTAATTTACGCACATCGCATTTTCTTGGGTCGCTTAGATAGATTTCGTGATGCAATCTTGTATCCGTGATGTCTAATTCATATCCGTTTTCTTTTGCATATTTGTGCATGAATGCGACTGTTTCCGGTTCCTCATCATAACTGCCAATGTGCATACACTGAACACACATTCCTTCATCATAAGTAAAAAACACAGCCTTTGAAAAATCCTGATTCTTTTTTCTTGCTGCTTCTTCCACAGCCCAGTCAAAATCTTTTTTTGTCACGAAATCCGGCAGTCTGATTACAGAGATAAAATTCATTTCGTCTTTCTTGTTGTAATCAATGCCATCCTTCCTGCCATCCTGCCACCAGAATCCTTCCAGCGGCGGGACAACATATTCGAAAAATCCTGCTATTTTATAAGTGCCTTTATAACTCATTTTAATTGTAAAAGCAATGCCATACAATAACGCGATTGATTGCTTGTACTCCCCCGTTTCGTCATTCGGATTTCCTTGTCCTCTCACTGCAATATAATTCATTTTCGGCACTTCAACAATACTTGGTTGATTCTTGGGCATATAAAATTCTTTGTATTCTTTTTTGAAATCAAAAGCCATAGTAATCCTCCCAGCCTTTTAATATTGCCTGCAAATCCCTTGTGCAAATTCCAAAACATCCTTCCGAAACTGTGCCGGTTCCAAAAGCTCTGCGCCTTCTCCAAAAGAGGCAATCCAGCAGACAATACTGTTTTTATCCGTAAAGCCGGACATAAACAGCAGGCTCCCGTCGGACTGCCTCGTAAAACTTTCCGGTCCGTATTCTTCAATCAGCCGCCACTGATATTGCGGCTGAATCTTCGCTTTTACCTGATAAGCAGCGGGAAAAACCTGTTCCGATGATAAATCCGGCAATGGCACGGAACGTTTTTCAAACGGCTCCTCCATTTGCAGATTTGTCATGCGGTTGAGCTTAAACAGACGGAAATCCTGACGGTTCCTGCACCAGCCCCATATATACCAGCTTGACCATTGAAAAATCAAATGATAAGGCTCTATCGTGCGAAGCGATTCTCCCTTTGGGGCATAATAGGAAAAACGAACGGTTGTCGCGGAAAGAATTGCACTGTGCAGCAGCTCTATTTTGGGGGATAACGATTCCTTGTGCCATGCGGAAAGGTCAATTAAAATATGGGAATCTCCCGACAGCAGATTCGATGCGCCGAATGACAGTTTTTCCATCAGCTGGGCATAACGGTTTGTGCCGCTGATGCTGTCAAGACTTCGCAGTCCTGCCAAAATCGCCTGCATGTCCGACTTACTAAGCAGCGTCTTGTCAACTTTATAATTTGCCATAATGGAAATCCCACCATTCTTTCCCTGCTCTGTCACAATCGGGATTCCTGCCATGCATAGTGACTCAATATCCCTGTTTATGGTACGGCGCGACACTTCGAACTTCTCCGCCAAATAAGGTGCCGTCACTTTTTCCCTCTGCAATAAAATCGACAGGATTCCAATCATTCTGTCAAGCTTCATTATAATCTCTCTTTCCTGTCAATTTTTTCACAAGCTTTTCAAACTTCGGGACAGACAAAATCTCGTTGGACACAAAACTGCCATTATAAAACACTGCATACGTCGTCACGGCAGCAGGCGCATTCTGCGCTTTCTCCCTGCTGTCAATCAAAACACTCCGAAACGGAATCTTTTGCGCTTTTGCCGCTTCCTCAACCAACGGTACATACTTTGCGTTAAAAGGACACTGGTTTGTCCAATAAAGTACAAATCCCGGTTCATCAATTTGAGGGCTTTTTACCTGCGGTTTCAATTTCGGTTTAGGCGCCTGCGTATCAAACGGTAAATAAAGCAGCTCAAAAGACGGTTCTGCCGTATCTGCGACCTGAAATCCTTTATACTTCAAATAATCCGGATCGGACAAAAAAGCCATCTTTTTGGCAGATGACAGTACACAAAGACCTCTCCTGCCTTTTTCCTTGCTGTCCCGAATACATTCGTCAAGAAGCAGATTGGCGTTTCCATGTCCCTTAAACTGTCCCGATACCCAAAAGCAGTCAATATACATATACCCCTTAGCCTCAACCGGCGCCCATGCATACTCAGCGGGCAGATACTCGATAAAACACTTTCCACGTACATTTCCCTTGAGAAATACAAGCCCCTCGCAAAACCGCTCTTTGAGCCATGCTTTCTTACTCATAACCTGCGGGTCGCTCTCTTTTGATATCGCACAGCAGATGTGCTCTTTTTCTATATTTCCCGAAGTTACACGAACAAGTTCCATAAAAACGCTGCCTCCATTCCCCTAAATTTATCCTGTTTTCTACTTGTATATAGTTTATCGCAAAATAGTGACAACTGTATGTCATGTTTTAAAAAAATTACAGTTCTCCAAGCATCTGTGCCGGATTTTCAGCAGCCTTTACTTTTCCGAACGCTTTTGCAATCATGCCTTCCTCGTCAATCAGATACGTTGTCCGCACAACTCCCATGCTGACCTTTCCGTAATTTTTCTTCTCCTGCCATACATCATACGCCTGAATGCAGGAAAGCTCCGGATCGGAAAGCAGTGTAAACGGAAGACCATATTTTTCCTCGAACTTCTTATGAGACACCACGCTATCCTTGCTGACGCCAAGTACCACCGCACCCTTTTCCTGAAACTGAGGATACAGCTCTCCAAAATTACATGCCTGTTTTGTGCAGCCCGGCGTGTTGTCCTTTGGATAAAAATATAAAATCACTTTCTTTCCCTTATATTCCTCCAGTGTATGCATCTGCCCATTTTGGTCAGGTAATGAAAATGTCGGTGCTTTTGTTCCAATCTCTAACATAATATAATCCTCCTATCCGACTGCCGGATTTCTTTGTCAATCACAGCAAATCTTAATAAAATTTTATAGACAAAATCATTATACTATTGAAAGCATAAAATATCTACCGATATATCATGGAACATACGTAACTGATTCCCTGTCGGAACTCATTCCTGAAAACGCACCCTGTCAATCAGTGCGTCCCTGTGTACGGACTTTGCAACCGCAAACGCCAAAAGCGCCTGTACCGCAAAGAGCGTCGCGGACACAATCACCGCCGCCGCAAACGGATAATGGTACGTCGTAATCTCAAGCATTTTAGATGCTTTTGCATACAGAAAAACAGGATACCCAATGAGACTTCCTGCGCCAACGGAAACGACAAGCGTACCGAGCGTGTAAAACAGTCCCTCCATCTGCAGCATTTTCATAAGCTGTCTGTCGGACATACCGACTGCCTGCATCATGCCAAGCTCTTTCCTTCGCACATGGACGCTGTTTATCATGGTATTGACCAGATTCATCACGCTGATTGCCCCCAAAATACCGAGAAACACATAACAAGCTGTGCTTGTCATCGTCATGTTATTCTTCCACTGCGCATATTGCTGCTGCCATGTGCGCATCTCAAGCCTTCCTGATGAGAGAACAAGTTCTTCAATCGACTGCGACAATTCCGCATCGTCTTTCTTGTCCGCAATCACATGAAAATAGCCGGAAGAATTATATGCACTCAACGCATCGACTGCTTCCTTTGCCATATAAAAATACGCATAGTTTGACAGTCCACTCCTGTAATTTCCGATTGCCGCAATCTCAAATTCTTTTTCGAATGTACGTTCTCCGTCATGAACTGTTAAATTGACCTTTGTCCCGACATCCAGCTCCGGATACCAGTAGTTCATGACATTGTCCATAATCACCTTATCGCCCGATTTTAACTCCTCATATGTCACCGTTCCTTTTATGATATTGTGCTCAAGCTCGTCTGCATACGCCTCGGGAATGCCGTTCAGATAATTCCAGTCCTCCCCCATCATGTCCGCCGTTACGCGCAATTCGCTAAAAACGTCCACCCGCTCTACGCCGTCAAGGCGCTCAATCTGTTCCTTAAGCGTATCATTTAACGGATTATTCTGCTGGATTTCGCTCCATGCCCGTTCGGGGTGCTCCTTATTATTCTCCTCAATCACCGGCGAAATTTCATATGCTCCCAAAATCGAATTGTCTGCACATTGCCTCGGCGTTGCACAGGAAAGCACTGTTGCAACTACCATAATCAGCACCCCCGTAATTGCCATCGAAACAATCGTCACCGCGCTCTTTTTCTTGTTGTCCGCCAAATTGCGCATGGTCAGACGCCCTATCGTCAGATTTGTATATCCCGCCCTGACGCTTTTTGTTTTTTTCGCTGTGCTGTGACAGCGCATTGCCTCGATTTCCGATACGCTTGAAAGAGTACGCATCGGCTTTAACAGAGAAAGATAAACGGTACACAAGGTAATTAAGACGGCAAGCGCATAAGCCCATACATAAAGCATCGGCGCTTCTCCATTTGCAATCACCTCCCGCAAAGCATTGAAATAAAAACCGTCTCCCGCCATAAACCGGACTAAGCTTGTCATAATAAGCCTTACCGCTGCCGTTCCCAAAAGCAGTCCGGTCGGTATCGCTATGGCGGCAACCCAAAGTCCTTCCCACAGCACAATCTGTCTAAGCTGATGTCTCGTTGCGCCGATTGCCTTGATTCTGCCAAACTCCCGAACCCTTTGGTTCATGGACACATAATAAATACTGTAAATTGTGATAATGCCCGCTGCAACAATAATCAGCATAAGCCCGGCAATCATCGGCACAGTGGAAGGGTCCACATAATTTGCAGCCAAATACTCATCATTTATCCGGACGGTTTTCTCGTCAATTCCAAACTGACGTGCGATATTACGTATCCGCTCCTCTATTCCCGTGGTTATGACGCTGTCCCTGCCTGTCACCTGCGCCAAAATCCGGTATTCCAACTGTTCCTGCGGAATTTCGTTTTTTGCAAATGCCTCCGAAACAAAGGCGGTATACACCTTTTGCTCTCTGCTTAAATCCGTGTCCTCCAAAAAACCGCATACCCGAAATTCTTTTTCCTGCATGTAATCCAGTCCTGCACCGCGGTATATCTGATACGGGACAGTAATGGAATCCCCGATATCCGCCTGCTGCCCCAGCGCCTCTAAGATGCCCTGCGACACGACAATTTCATCTGCCTGCGTGGGAATGCAGCCTCTTTCGGGCAGTACACGATACAAGTCTGCCGCATTCCCGTCCAAATAAACCAGTGACACGTCCGCATTCTCAAGCATCATTTCCCCGACATTTATCATCAGACCGTACCGCTCTATGTCATGGTGCAGCACAAGCTTTTGCATGGTATCCGTGTCCACATTTGGGTAAATCGCATGCCACGTCGGATAGTATTTATTCACCGCTGTATTCTGCGTGTCAATCATGCTCTTTCCGACGCTTGGAACAACAAACAGAAGAAGCGTCGTCAGCATAATCGCAATACCAATCAGAATGTTTCTGCTTCTGTGGTATTTCATATTATCGAAGGCGATTTGTGTTGTCATTTTCATCTATATAACCCTACTCCTTTCTTAGCGTGCGAATTTGTGCTTTATGCACAATATTTACAAAACGAATAAATTCGTTTGTGAAAATTTTAATTTTCAACCTTACCCCCAATCCTGCCATCCTCAATCTCAATAATCCGGTCCGCCATCTGTGCAATTGTCTCATCGTGCGTTATCATCACGAGCGTCTGCCCGAACTCCTGTACGCAGCTCTTTAAAAGACTCACCACATCAAGCTCTGTCTGCGAATCCAAATTTCCTGTCGGCTCATCCGCCAAAATAATTGCAGGCTTGCTTGCAAGTGCCCGCGCAATCGCTGTCCGTTGTTTCTGACCGCCCGACAGGACACTGGGCATCGCATTTTTCTTATCCTCTAAGCCGATTTTCCTTAAAATTTCGTTTATCTGTGCCGTGTCCACCTTGCGGCTGTCGAGTCCAAGCGGAAGAACAACGTTTTCCCATACATTTAGGGACGGAATGAGATTGTAATCCTGAAACACAAAGCCTATTTTTTTTCTGCGAAACTGCGCAAGCTGGTCGTTTTTTAGTGAAAAAATGTCTGTTCCGTCAATGATTACGCGTCCCTCGTCCGGTCTGTCCAAGCCACCGATGAGATGCAGCAACGTCGATTTTCCCGAACCCGAACGTCCCACGATTGCAGTAAACCGCCCCCGCTCCACCTGCAGGCTCGTGTGGTCCACCGCCCGCACAAGGCTCTCCCCGCTGCCATAATATTTTACCAAATCTTCTAATTGTAAAATGATATCCGTATTCATGCTGATAACCTCCATTCCGAAAACATGGAATTTAAAGCGCATACCTATAAGCAATGCTTTTATCACGTTTCCTACCTGACAATCAATCTATCATTTCCACATTACAAAACCCTTACAAAAACAATAACAGTTTTGTAAGGGTTCAATTTCTCAGAGCGGCAGTGTCATTTTAAATACTGTCCCCCGCCTTGCTTTTCGTTTTGCGGAAATCGTTCCGCCTTGCCGCTCCAGTATCATCCGCGTTAGGTAAAGTCCGACGCCCGCGCCCTCCTTTACCGTTTCTTTCGCACGGCTTCCTCTGTAAAACCGCTGGTAAATTTGGGAAAGTTCCTCTTTGGCAATCCCCATGCCCTCGTCCTCCACCTCAATCAGCACATTTGTTGTAAGCGGTACAACGCGCACCGTAACAGCAGTATGCGCCTCGGAATACTTCACCGCATTCTCCAAGACATTTGCAAATGCCTCCGCCGTCCATTTCACATCATGGCAGACCGTAAAATCCCCCTCCATTTCCACGCCGACGGTAATGTCCTTTTGTCTGGCTTTCATATAAATCCGGCTAACCGCCTCCGTAACCGTTTCTTTTAAACTTGCCGAAACCGGTTTCAGCGCAATCATATGCATCTCCAAGCGCGACAAATTCACCAGCTCGTCCAAAAGCTCCTCCAGCTTTTGCATTTCCTTTTCTCCCTGTGCCTGAAACTCCCGCTGCTCGTCCTCTGTAACCGCATCGCCAGTAACCAGCTCATAGCTCATGCGAAGGGAAGCAAGCGGCGTTTTGAGCTGATGGGAAATGTCTGTAATCAGCGCCTTTGTATTGTTTTCCTCCTCTCCCAAACGTTTTTTCAAAGCCGCAAAATAAAACCCCAGCTCCTTTAACCGCTCTCCCAACTGCATCCACTCCTCCGATGCATTATCAAACCCTGGAATTTTGTCAAATTCGCCTCTTTGAAACCGTGCAAGGCACTCGCTAAGCTGCCGGATTTGTTCCTTAAAAAGTTCGTTTTTTCGCCTCCCGCGCCAATCGAAATATCCCAAAACCGCCGTCATTACCGCACCAGACAACATTCCCGCGCACCAAAATCCCCAAAACATACGCCTTGGGGCGTATTCCATACGATACCCGTACTTCTCCTCAATCGTTTCCATCGCCGAAATTATCGCATCCGTCGTCGTAAGTTCCGTGAAATCCTGCTGATCATACTTTTCCCATAAACCGATGACCTCTGTTTCCAATTCGGGATGTTCCGCCAAAAGAAACAGTACCCGCTGCAGCTCCTTTGCCGTATGATAGCGCCAGACAGAAAATAAGAAACCGGAAAAAAGGACGGCGAACGCGAGATACGCCAGCAAATATCCTGTTAATTTTTTGTCACTTTTCCCGTCCATAAATATCCCAGTCCCCTTACGTTGGAAATTTCGTCCGTTTCCAGCTTATTCTTTAAGCGGCTGATATTGACTGCCACCGTATTGTCGTCCACAAACTGTCCCTGTGAATCCCAAATATATTCCAAAATTTTCTCTTTCGACAAAATTCTTCCTGCATTTTCCCACAGGTAAATTAAAAGCTGCAGCTCCTTTTTGCTCAGCACAAGCTCCTGCGCGTTCTTATAAACTTTCATTTCCCCAAGATTGATTGTAAACACACTTGAGGTCATAATCTGTTTTGGTTCTTTTGTATTGTCCAATCGCCGCATGAGAGCGTTTACCTTTGAGACAAGCACCATCAGGGAAAACGGCTTTGTGATATAGTCGTCCGCGCCTGTGTCATACCCGTTTACGATATCCGCCTCCGAATCCAATGCCGTCAGATAAATCAGATATGTGCTGCCTGCCCTTCGCACCTGCGCGCCAAAGTCAAGCCCCGTTCCGTCTGGAAGCGTAATGTCGCTGATGACAAGCGTAAAAGAACCGTTTTCAAAGAATTTCCGCGCCTGTGACACTGTAAATGCCGACGTAACCTGATATCCCGCCTTTTGCAGTGTCAGGGTGATGCCCCTGTTAAGTGCTTCGTCGTCCTCCAGCAATAAAATTTCCTGCATCTTTGTCCCCTCCCCATCCTTTTAAAAAGCGGCGTAAAGTCCTGCATCTTGACCTTGCGCCGCTTTTTGGTAACCTTTTATTCTTTTATCTGGTTGATTTCCGTAAGATTAATGCCCGAAGATGTCAGAATGACTTTTAAACTAATATATTATCCAGTATAGCCAATTATCTAAAAAATGTAAAGCGCTATTTCGGTCTAAATCCCACGGAAGCTGAAGCAAAACTCCAATTTTTTATCCGCAGCAATATGATACTCCTCATGCACCGGTGCACCCCAGCTGTCGTCGCCGCCCACGCCCATCTGCTGCTTTGCCACGCGCACAACCGTATAATGCACTTGGGGAAGCTCATACGGGTGCTTTGCATTCTCCATCTCATGCGGTGTGTACGGCAGTGCCGAGAAGTTGACTGCAGCGTCATCCGCCTCAAACAAAACGCCTCTGCCCTTCCTGTCCGTAATCTTCGCCCATCGAACTTCTGTTTTGTTTCCACACTCCTGCGGCACCATATATTCTGCCATATTGTCGGAAACCATGTTGTGGTAAATGCCTAGCTTTGCGCCCATTTTCCGGTCCTCATACGTTTCCGCAGGACCGTTTCCATACCACTCCACGCGGTCATAGTCCGCATTAAACTTAAATATCACGCCAAACTCCGGCATATCGCAAAGTCCCTTCACAGGCTCGTACGACAGAACCGTCTGTATCCGTCCATCGCCAAAAACCCTGTACTCAAGCTGGCAGTTTGAAACAGGCGAAGTAGGCAGTTTGTAGAAAAAGCGCACGCTCACATAATCCTTCTCCTCACGCACCACGGGATTTTCGTAGACAGTTTCCCCGTGTCTTCCCTGCTTTGCAATTCCTGCTTCCTTGTGCGTCGCATACATACTTGCAAGCTTCCACTGTCCCTGCCGTACGCACATATCATTTCCCATATCATTATCTGTCGGTGCACGCCAGAAATTCGGCTTCGGAATCTCCTCAATCAGCTCTTTCCCCGCATACCTGTAAGAGGAAAGACCGCCGTTGAGCTCCGTAAAGAGCACGTCAAACTCCGCTCCCCGCACACCGATATTATGATTTCCGTAAATCACGGTAAACGGTTTTGAATCCGGCAGCTGCGTTTCCTTAATAACTGCAATCACAGCCTGTCCGAACGCCACCTCATATTCCCTTTTTGCCCAAAGCGTATCCTCTTTTAGCCGGAATGAAACCGTCAGCACATACTCGCCGCAAAGTTCGGGCACTTCAAACGGCACCGCAAACCGCTTTTTTGTCTCAGGTTCCACATCAATGTCCAAAAGCTCCTCTTTTGCAATCAGCACACCGTCCCTTGTAAGCTCCGCAACACAGGCAAAATCCGCCGTTGACACAAAGAGATTTTTATTCCAAACCTCAAAATCCTCTTTGCCAACCGTCACGGCAATGTTCTGATAAAGATATTTTACCTCCTGCATCTTTGGCGATTCATCGCGCTCACCGCCATAAACAATTCCGTTACCGCTGAAATTATAATCGGTCGGACGCTCCCCAAAATCACCTCCATACGCCTGAAACCATTTTCCGTACCGGTCCTTCTTATAAAGCGACTGATCAATATAATCCCAGATAAATCCGCCCTGGCAGCCCGAATTTTGCGCATCCGCAAGCTCCGTATACTTGTGCACCGCACCGAACGAATTCCCCATGGCATGCGCGTATTCACAGCTGATAAACGGCTTCGCATGTTCATCCTTTAAATACGCCGCAATCTCATCCGCCTTTGCGTACATGCGGCTCTCCATGTCGGAGCTGTCATTATAGCGCCTGTCCTGAAAAACACCCTCGTAGTGGACAAGCCTTGTATCGTCCAGCTCGCGGAACCGGTTGGACATCTCAAAAATCGTTTCCCCGCCGTACGACTCATTACCCACGGACCAGATCACAATTGCCGGATGGTTTTTATCCCTCTGGAAGCAGGAATTAATCCGGTCAAGCAACAGCGCCTTCCACTCCTGCCTGTCATTTGGCAGAATAAAGTCTTCCCCTTTCCTGCCACGGATATATGCATCCCATGTACCATGCGTTTCCATATTGTTTTCCGCAATCATGTAAAGCCCGTAACGGTCACACAAGTCATAAATATCCACCTCATCCGAATAATGGCAGGTACGGATGGCATTGATATTGTTGCGCTTCATCGTAAGAATATCCTTCTCAAGCTCCGCATACGACACATGCCTGCCCGAAACGGAACTGAACTCGTGACGGTTTACGCCCTTAAATACTATACGTTTTCCGTTAATGAGCATACGGTTGTTCTTCATCTCAAATTTCCGGAATCCGACTGCCTGCGGAATATACTCCGTAACCTTCCCCGTACTGTCCAAAACTTCAATCTCCAGTTCATACAGATAAGGGATTTCCGCACTCCAAAGCTTCGGCGCATGCACAGTCTCCTCAACCACCGTCATTGCTGCGGCATCCACAGTGTGCTCAAATACTGTCTGTCCCTTATCCTTTAACGTAACCTTTAAGCTGCCCGTCCCGCAAACCTTCATTGCCGCACGAAACGTCGCCTGACTAAAATCATCCCCGTCAAAAAGCGTCTTTACAAACAAATCCTCCAAGTGTGTCCTGGGAATGGCACGCAGCTCCACACTCCTGTAAATTCCCGAAAAACGGAAGAAATCCTGATCCTCGCACCAGCTTGAGGAAGTCCACTTAAACACCTGAACCGCAAGCTTATTTTCCCCGTCCTTAAGATACGGCGTCAAATCAAATTCCGACGGCGTAAAGCTGTCCTCGCTGTACCCCACATACGTACCATTCAGCCATAGCGCCATCCCGCTCTCCACGCCCCTGAAATTAATGTGGATGTCCATGCCCTTCATAGGCTCCGGGATTGTGAAATATTTCACATAACTTGCGACAGGATTAAACCGCTCGGGAATTTCCCCCGGCTTCAGCTCCTCACGCCCGTCCCACGGATACTGCACGTTGGCATACTGCGGGACATCATACCCCTCCATCTGGATATGCGCCGGAACACGGATATCCGCCCAGCCTGTACAATCATATTCCGCGGCTTCAAAGCCCTTTATTGCGGAATTGTAATTCGGAGCATACGCAAACTTCCACACACCATCCAGCAAGGTGACAAGTGAGCTGCCCATTCCAGACAGCTCACCCTTACCGGAATAAGTCATGTGTGCAGAATGTGCCGCAAGTACATTCTCCTTAAAAAATGTCGGATCTTTTACCTTTTCATAATCAAACATTGCCATAACTTATCCTCACATTATTCTTTTTTATTTGAAAACATAACCATTCAGTACCTTTACAGTTATGCGCATCCGGTTTCCAAACAGCCAAAGCCATTACAAAAACCTTATTTGACAGCGCCTGTAATACCTTCCGCAAACTGCTTCTGCAGAATGAAGAAAATAATCATTGTCGGGCAGGAACAGAACAGCACTGCCATCATCAGCACGCCGTAATCCACCGAATAGCCTGCTGCCAGGTTCGCAATCAGCATCGGCATCGTCTGCGCACGGTTGTCGCTCATTACAACCTTCGGCCACATATAAGCGTTCCATGCATTCATAAACGTAATAACCGCCGCTGCCGCATACGTTGCCTTCATAACCGGCATATACATCTTAAAGAAAATCTTAAACTCGCTTAAACCGTCAATTCGCGCCGCCTCCATAATATCAATCGGAAAGCTTCTCGAATTCTGACGGAACATCATAATCAGGAACGGTGTTGAAATCGCAGGCAGAATAAATGCCCAAACGGTGTTGAGCAGCTTCATGCTCGAAACCATTTTAAACAGCGGAATAATCGTCGCAACCTGCGGTACCATCATCGCAAGAAGAAGAATTGAAAACAGCCTATCCTTATATTTGTCATGATAAAGCTCAAAGCCGTAACCAGCCAAAGAACAAATTAATAACGCGATAACCGTCTGTACGCCCGCATACAGGAACGAGTTTTTCAGCGCGCCCCAAAGGTTCTGCTGTGCCAAAAGATTCGTAAAATTCTCCGCCGCGTGCGATCCGAAAACAATTTTACCCCTTGCCACCTCAAGCGACGTGTTGGTCGCCGCGGTCAGCATCCAGTAAAACGGAAACACGGAAATTAATGACACGATTGTCAGAAATATGTAAGTCGGTATCAGTCTTTTTTGAATATTGGAATGTCCCTTTTTAGTCACGCTTATCACCTACCTTCAAATTAATCGCCGAAAGCACGGCAACCATGATAAATACCACAAACGACAGCGCCGACGCATACCCGAAGTTCGCCACAAAATCACCGAATGAGTTCTGGTAAATATAATGTGACATCGTAATCGTCGAGTTCGCCGGACCTCCGCTTGTGAGGTTTACGGATTCATCGAAGAGCTGTAACGTACCGTTGATTGACATAATTCCCGTCATAACAATTGTCGGTTTTAAGAGAGGCACCGTAATGCGCCAAAACGTCTGCCATGCGTTCGCGCCGTCAATCTTTGCCGCCTCATATACGGAATACTCAATCCCCTGCAGACCCGCAAGGTAAAAGACCATGTTGTACCCCGTCCATCTCCACACCAAAGCGATTATGATAATCATACGCGCAGTGCTTGTCGTTCCCAAAAAGTTAATGTTCTGCTCAATCAGTCCTAAATTTAAAAGCACGGAATTAATCAGACCGTTTGTGGCAAACATGGATTTAAAAATCAGGGAATACGATACCAGTGACATCGCACACGGAAGAAAAACACACGTACGAAACAGTCCCTTGAATTTCAAATCCTTGTTGTTGAGCATCTGTGCCAAAAGCATCGCCACAACCAACATGATAGGTACCTGAATAATCAGGTAAAGGAAGGTGTTACCCACAGAACGGATGAACAGCTTATCAGCAAACATTCGTTTGTAATTATAAAATATCGGTTCTACCCACTGCATATTTGCGCTGGAGCCGGTCTTTAAAGACATCAGAAATGCCTGGATCATTGGCCAAAAGCTCATTATTACAATCAGCAGTGCCGCAGGCGCCAAATAAATCCAGCCTGCCCTGTGCTGCTTTGCCAGCACGCTTGAATTTTTCTTACTCAATGCAAATACCTCCTTTAACCACAAACGGAGGAGCATGGCACTCCCCCGTTTTCATTTGAAACCGCTTTCCGGTAAAACACGCGATTAGTTGCCCATTGCAAAGTTAATGTTCTCCTCGGCAGTCTTAAGCTCTGTCATTAAATCAGCACCCTGAATTGCGTTCATGATTGCTGCTGCCATATGTGTACGAGCCGTGTAATGTGCGTCGTTCTGCTCGATTACGTTTACGTGGGAACCCATTTCAACGATCTGCGCATAAATCGGTGTATTTTTAAAATATTCTACACCCTCGTTGTATACGTCTGATTTACCTGCGGAAATGCAGCATGTGATAACACCGCCATCGCGAAGCGCTGCATCATATGTCTCTGTGCTGCCGCCGAATGTATAAGCAAGGAACTTCTTTGCCAAATCCGGGTTCTGGCAGTTTGATGTAATATAAAGGGAAGAACCGCCGTTTGACGCATAACCCTCGCCGCCGTTTAATGTCGGCATTGAAGTAATCTCCCACTTTCCACTGTTCTCCGGAACATTCTGAATGGTAGGAATAATCCAGTTTCCGTTCATAACGCCTGCTACCATGTCGCCCTGGATGGTCTGATCTGTGTAGTCTGACCAGTCATTTGCAAGATAGCATACGTTCTTCTGTGACATTTCTACGATTTTCTCGCATACCTTTACCAAATCAGCGTTCTCCGTGATATAAGGCTTGCCATCCTTAAACTGTGAACCACCCTCTGCCTGGAGCATCATGTAAATCAAATCGTTTCCGTCACCGTCCATGGAAACAAGGTACTTGCCTGTCTTTGCATATACTTCCTCACCAATCTTAATGAAGTCATCCCATGAGATGCCTGTCATGTCGTCAATTGTGTATCCGCACTCTTCCAAAACATCCACTCTGTAAGCCATGATTACCGTACCGTTATCAACGGGGAATCCGTAATGTACGCCGTTTACCGTCGAGTAGGAAAGCTTCTCTGCACCAAAGTCATTCCAGTCAACTTCCGCATCATCAACAGACAGCCACGCGTCGGGATAGTCGCTTGCATACTTCTGGAACCAGTGATCCTGGAACAGTACGATATCCGGAAGCTGGCTGTAGTCGCCTGACGATCCCGCAAGCGTAATTGCCTGCTCTACATCGGATGACTGGGACTGCTCGATAATGTTTAATGAGAACGTATCGTCAACATTTGCCTTATAATCTGCTTCCGCCGCCTTTAATGCCAGGATGTTGAAGCTCGGATCCCATGCATAAACGGAAAGCGTATTGCCGCCTGCTGAGGCATTGTCTGATGCTGCTGTGTCAGCCGCGGGTGCCTGTGTGTCAGCCGCAGGTGCCTGTGTATCTGCTGCCGGTGTCTGTGAGTCTGCCGCAGGAGCAGATGAATTGCCACAACCTGCAAGCATTGCTGTTGACATTGCGCCAACAAGGACAAGAGATAGTAATTTCTTCTTCATTTTTAGGTGTTCCTCCCTGTTTATTATTTTTTTGAGAACAGGATAATATTCCGTATGCTTCGTCATTTTGCACACTTTTTATTATCTTTTCTCAACTTATATAAGCATTATACCAACTATCCGCCTTATGTGGCATGCATATTCAACCAAGAAAAATGCAAATTCGGTTAATTTGTGACTTATTTCACAATATAACTTCCTCTGCATTTTCCCTCGTTTTGCTTTATATTCACTTTTAAATATGAAACCGTCTCTTTAACTCCACCCGCGCCCTCCTGCTGCCGATAATCACCGTTCCAAGGAAAAGAATGACCGACACGTTAAACGCCACCGAAGACATCACGGGACTTGTCACAATGCCAAACAGGTAAAGCAACAGCATCACGCCGCCGCACAGCACCGTAAAAAGCTCCAGCATCATGTAACTCTGCCAGTTTTTGCGGTTAACCGCCATCATCAGCACCACGCCCGCGTCAATCAGCAAAATGCCCGAAGGCAGGACGTAATTGACCGACCAGCCGTTATAGCCTACGGCAAAATCCGCCGCGACAAGCATCGCAAGCGCCAGGGCAGTCAGCACCACCGTCTTTGCGATATATCCGCTTTTCCCCAATATCGCGTAACGTATCACCATATACCCGTAAAAAAATATCATGCCGTTAATCAGATACACAATTGAACTCCAGTCAAAGAAAAGGCTGACATTGACCAAAATAATCTCCGCCACAATCGCAAAAAACAGATAAAACCTGGATATCATCACAAGCTTTCTTGTCCGCATCCGGATATCAGGATACATATTTTCGACCTCAATCGTATGCTCCAACGCCGACCGGCACAGCGGACAGTGCTGCGCCTCGTCCAGCACCTCAATATTACATTGATTACATCTACTCATAATTCACCCCGTTACTGTCAATCTCCACACGAATGCCGTCCGACGCGATTTTGCGGAAAAAGCACCGCTGCACCGACGCATCAGCCAAATCATAACTGAACGTAAAAACCAGTGTATCCCCATAAGAACATATATTCCCTTTGATATGCTGCCCCTTCGACATGGCAAGACAGGAATGAAACAGTTCCACATACGGTCTGTATGCCTCATCCACCGTAAGGTTTCCGATATTGGTGATGGTCGTCGTATTCGCAAGCGCCGACTGTGTATAAATCACGCGCATTGCCAGATTTTTAAAGACAAGCGGAACCGCACGCGCGATAAACAGCTTTTCATTTGACACATTATAGGAAAACAGCTTTTCCAGATTTTCCTTGTTAATCTGCTGCTCTAAACTGGTCTTTACCGCCTCCACAATTTCCTCAAACACATACTCTTCCTTTACCGGGG
>DKYC01000003.1:1155-3108 GCA_002492295.1 Lachnospiraceae bacterium UBA7110 | reverse complement strand
ATACTCTTCCTTTACCGGGGCAAATTCCGCCGATACCATGACGAAAAAGTTCTTTGTCGTAATCGAATTAAAATACGGTCTTAAATTGACGGGAACCGCAACCCGTATCGGACGTTTGGCGGGCATTTTGTGCATACATTCCTGATAAACGCTCCACACGAACACGGAAACAAGATATTCGTTAATGCTCACGCCGTAACGCCTGCAGACCGCCTTTAATTCCGGTATCTGCATATAACCATGCATGAGCCCAAATTCACCGGGGCTTAATTTTTCCCCTTTAATCAGATACGCTTTTTTCGTCTGATATCCCCTCGCCGAACTTTTGCGGTAATTTTTCAGAAAACTGTCCTCACGGTTCAGGGACGTGGCACTGTTTAAGTCGTCCCCTCTGTCCCCTTTCAGCTCAGGGTGCACAAGGCGCAGATACTGATATGTCAGCTCCTTTAGGAAATTAATGCCTCCCATGCCATCGGTCAGCACATGAAACACTTCCAAATTGATACGGTATTTATAATATGTTACCCGGAACATATAGCTGTTGTTTCTGTTTTGATAAATAAAACGGCAGGGAAATGTGTTTTCCTCGCGCACGCGCGGCGCAGGCTTCCCGTTTTCCTCAAAATAATACCAAAACACACCCTGCCGCAGGCGCAGGTTAAACCCGTCGAACTTTGGAAGCACAATATCAAGCGCGCGCTGTAGTGGCTCCGGCTGTATCAGCTCGGAGAGCGTCACACTGATACGGTAAACATTGCTCATGCTGTCTCCCGCAATGACCGGAAACAGATGCGCCGTATTGTCAAGTCTGTCCCAGCGGATTTCGCGGTTTCTGGGTGCTGCTTTTCTTTTTGTTTTATCTTCCTTATCCGTACAATCCGTGTCCGCTATTTTTCTCCTCATATACCACGCTCCCAAACAATCCATATAGCCCATATAACACATTTGATCCATATGGCAAAGAAGGACAACTATCTGATATAGCTGTCCTTACACTTTTGTACATCATATGCAAAACCAGTGCTGCCTTACATTCCAGCCTGTGCCGCAACTTCCGCCGCGAAATCATCAACCTTCTTCTCAATACCCTCGCCTGTCTCAAAACGCACAAATCTCTTAATTTTAATCTCTGTACCGTTTGCCTTTGATACCGCGTCGATATACTGCTTTACAGTCTGCTTTCCATCTTCAGCCTTGACATATATCTGCTCCAGTAAGCATACTTCCTTAAGCTCCTTATTCAGGCGTCCAACCACAGCGCCCTCAATCACCTTATCCGGCTTGCCTGCCATCTTCGGATCGTTCTTAATCTGCTCCGTGATGATTTCCTTCTCATGCGCCTTGTACTCCTCTGAAACCTCGTCAGAAGATACATACTTCGGATAAAGCGCTGCAACCTGCATTGCAAGGTTTGTCAATGCTTCCTTTACCGCATCGTTTACAACTGCCGTTTCCGCCTCAACGATAACGCCAATCTTTCCGCCGCCGTGCGTGTATGTCACAACACAGCCGTTCTGCGCTTCCACCCTCTCAAAACGTCTGATGCTTAACTTCTCGCCAATAACCGCAACCTTATCCACAAGTGCATCATTGACGGTCTTAGAAGCATCCTCATTCCACTGCTCCGCAAGAAATGCATCCATATCCTTTGCGGAAGAAACAAGCGCCTGCTTTGCAACAGACTCCACAAAGCTTTGGAACTGCTCATTCTTTGCTACGAAGTCTGTCTCTGAATTTACTTCTACAACTGCCGCTACTTTATCGCCCTCTGTTGCAACACGGCAAAGCCCCTCTGCCGCAATACGGCTTGCCTTCTTCTCTGCCTTAGCCTGTCCGTTTTTTCTCAAATACTCAACAGCCTCATCCATGTTTCCGTTTGTTTCGTTAAGAGCCTTCTTGCAGTCCATCATGCCTGCGCCTGTCATTTCCCTCAACTCTTTTACCATTGCTGCT
>DKYC01000003.1:0-854 GCA_002492295.1 Lachnospiraceae bacterium UBA7110 | reverse complement strand
ACTCTTTTACCATTGCTGCTGTAACTGCCATTTTTAAAATCCCTCCACTCCTGCCGCACCAATACGGCACGACAATCTATTGAAATCCGAACTTATAATCCGAACACCGTTCGTTGTCATTACGCCTCTACTGCTTCCTCTTCGACTGCCTGCTCCTCGGCATCTTCTGCCGTTTCCGTCATAATCTCACCCTGATTCGCCTCGATTACCGCATCTGCCATCGCCGAAACAATCAGCTTAACGGCCCTGATTGCATCATCATTTCCGGGAATCACGTAATCCAGCTCCTCCGGGTCACAGTTTGTATCCGCAATGCCAATCAAAGGAATACCAAGGGTATGCGCTTCCTGCACGCAAATCCGCTCTTTCTTCGGGTCAACGACAAAGATTGCGTCAGGAACCCTTGTCATTTCCTTAATACCGCCAAGGTTCTTCTCAAGCTTTTCCCATTCTTTCTTAATTTTAATGACTTCCTTCTTGGGAAGTACATCAAACGTACCATCCTCTGACATCTTTTCAATTGCTTTTAATCTTTGGATTCTGCTCTTAATGGTCTTGAAGTTTGTCAGCATTCCGCCAAGCCATCTTTCATTTACATAATACATACCGCAGCGCTCCGCCTCTGTCTTTACAGCGTCCTGCGCCTGCTTCTTCGTCCCTACAAAGAGAACCGTACCGCCCTGTGCCGCAATATCCGCAACGGCTTTATAAGCCTCATCCACTTTTCCTACGGACTTCTGCAGGTCAATGATGTAAATACCGTTTCTCTCCGTGAAGATATACGGAGCCATCTTAGGATTCCATCTTCTCGTCTGGTGTCCGAAATGAACACCTGCCTCCAGTAACTGTTTCAT
>DKYC01000132.1:90622-96726 GCA_002492295.1 Lachnospiraceae bacterium UBA7110 | reverse complement strand
ATATGAACGGTACAGTACACTAGCGGAACAGACAAAAATAAAATGATTAAAAACCGGTTTATCTTATTGTGTAAATAAGCGAAACCGGTTTTTATATCCCCAGCGGTAACTTCCTTTAATCCCTCTTAGCCATAAGACGCTCTACCTCGGCAACCTCCGGCATCACGCGCAGCGCGCCCTTTCTCGTCGTAATAATCGACGCCGCCGCGTTCGCAAACGTCAGCATTTCCTTTAGCTTTTCTTCGTCAAAATTATCCAAGCCATATTTCAAAACATGATACAGACAGCACCCACCGAACGTATCGCCCGCGCCTGTCGTCTCAATAGTGTTTTCCTGCAGAAATGGTGCCGCCTCCACGCGCAAGTCCTTATAATGTAATTTATCAGAAGCGTCCTCTGCTTCTCGCTGCTCTTGCGCCGTGCATCCCACGATGCGGTTCCTGTAATATGCACGGCTTCCGTCCTTACCCATTGACAGCATGATGAGCGGAATATCATACTGACTTCTCAATTTGGCAATTCCCGTATCAAAGTCCTCCTCACCTGTAAACCAACGGATTTCATTGTCGGAAATCTTTAAAATGTCACACTGAGAAAGCCCGTACGCGACCTGCTCCTTCGCTTCATCAAGCGACCTCCAAAGCGGTTCCCTTAAATTCGGGTCAAACGAAATGAATGCACCGCTCTCTTTTGCTATGCGGATTGCCGTCTTTGTCGCCTTGCGCACCTCTTCATGCGTCATGGAAAGCGTGCCAAAGTGGAAAATCCGCGTATCCTGCAGCAAATCCGCGTGCAGCTCCTCCTCCCGCAGCATCATATCCGCACCGGGATTCCGGTAAAACGAAAAATCCCTGTCCCCGTCCGCAAACGTCTCCACAAACGCAAGCGTCGTGCGCACATCCGCATCCATAATCAGATTCGAGACATCGATTCCAGTCTCTTCAAGCACCGATTTCAGACGCTTTCCAAAAATGTCCTGCCCGACTTTTCCGATAAAGGCCGTCTTTTTTCCTGCTTTATTCAACATTGCCAGCACATTGCAGGGCGCACCGCCGGGGTTCGCCTCGTAAACCGGGTTTCCCTGTACACTCGTTCCGTTTTCCGTAAAATCAATTAACAATTCCCCCAATGCCACCACATCATACGTTTTCATATGCAGCTATTTCCTCACTTTCCGGCGTCAAACCGCCTGTCATTTATAATTGCCTGCGGCAGCCAAATGCCTTCGGTCGGTCACTTAACCTGCTGCTCTCGGAAGTAGTAAAAACCATACGGCGGTATTGTAACCTCCTGCAGCTTCATCCGTTCTCCGGAAATCAAATCCTCATACAAATCATCCTTCTGGCTAATCCGCGCCCTTTTTTCAAACTCACTGAAATTAAACAGACCGATGATTTTTTCCCCGTCAAAATACCTTCCGATGCAAAGCACCGCCGTATCGCCCGTCTCTATCGTCCACGTATCCGCGTTGGACACAAACGCTTTCTCCTGCTTGCGGATTTCCACAAGCTGCTCCAACCGTGCAAACAGTTTGCCCTCCACTGTATTTAAATCGGTAACATTTTTTGCAAACGTCCAGTTCATTGCGCCGCGGTGGATGTAGCGCGAATCCGCCGCCTTATTCGGGTTTTCTTTATAGGTATAATCATTTACCTGTCCAATCTCGTCGCCACTGTAGAGTACCGGAATGCCGGACTGCATAAACATATACGCATGCAGCATAACATCCAGCCCGATTGCACGCTCCATTGCCGCGTCATCCTGCTCAAAGCCTGCCTTCTCAATGCCGCACATCGATGCCGTCGTTCCGCAGAACCGTGCGTCACCCGTCACGGGGTCAACGTTGTAAAGCTCACCGCGGCTGTTACTCTCGCCCGCAAAGCCCTGAAAGTAATCGTTTAAATACTGCTTATGCGCACGCTGCTCAAAGCCTTCCATATGTAACGTGTCATAGTCAAGTCCCCATCCAATGTCGTCGTGGCAGCGCAGATAATTCAGAAAAACGTAATCCTTTGGCAAAGAATTCACAATGTCAAGCTGCTTTTTCAACAGCCGCACGTCGCGCGTTGCGACCGTATGCCACGTCGTTGCCATTGTCGTGACATTGTAGAGCATGTGGCATTCCGGCTTTTCCACCGTTCCGAAATACGGCACGACCTTTTCCGGCTCCATGACCACCTCGCCCAAAAGCAGCACCGACGGGCAGACAATCTCGCCAATCATGCGCATCATACGGACAATCGTGTGCACCTGCGGCAGATTGCGGCACTGCGTATTCAGTTCCTTCCAAATATAAGGCACTGCATCGATGCGGATAATATCTATCCCCTTGTTTGTCAGGTACAAAAAGTTGTACATCATCTCGTTAAACACACGCGGATTTTTATAGTTTAAATCCCATTGATACGGGTAAAATGTTGTCATCACATAATGCTTAATATCGTCAAGCCACGTAAAGTTTCCCGGCGCCGTCGTGGGAAACACCTGCGGCACGGTCTTTTCATACTGCTCGGGAATTGCAGGATTGTCGAAGAAAAAGTAACGGCTCATGTACTCGCCCTCGCCTGCACGCGCACGTTTTGCCCATTCGTGGTCCTCCGACGTGTGGTTCATGACAAAATCCATGCAGACGTTAATCCCCTTCCTGTGGCACGCCGCTGTCAAATGTTCCAAATCCTCCATTGTTCCGAGCTTTTTCTGCACCTTGCGAAAATCCGACACTGCATATCCGCCGTCGGAGCGTCCCTCCGTCGTGTCCAAAAACGGCATCAAATGAATATAGTTAACCTTACAGTGCTCAATATAGTCAAGCTTTTCCTGCACGCCCTTTATATTTCCGGCAAAGTTGTCAATGTAAAACATCATGCCAAGCATATCATTCTGCCGGTACCAGTCCTTGTCCGTTTCACGCGCTTTGTCCATGCGCTTTAACTCCGCACTGCGCTCTTTGTAAAAGCGCTCCATGTTGTCACATAGCTCCGCAAACATCGAGCTGTTATCATAAAGCTCCATATAAAGCCAACGCAGCTCATCAAAATGCCGCTCAAACCGCTCCTTATAAGTCTGCTGTTGCGAAGCTTCCTTATTTTTCACTGTTTTTGCCATATGCGCTACCTCATTTCTTCAATCTTATATATAATTTACATTTGCCGTTCGCTGAATAAACTTTGTTCATTCTTCTCTCTTGCGCTCATTTTATCACATTTTTTAAGGAAAAATAAGACTGACACCAACTAAAGTCAGCGCCAGTCCCATTTTTAAAAATTCTTATTTCACTGCACCTGACGTTACACCTTCTACGATATAGCGCTGCAAGAACATATACAGTATTAAAATCGGCAGCATTGCCAGCAGCAGGGCTGCCATGACCAAACCAATATCCGTCGAATAGGTACCATAAAATACCTGTGTGGCGATAGGAATGGTATACAATTCCTTCTTTGCCAATACGAGGCTCGGCAAAAGATAATCGTTCCAAAATGCCATCGCATCAATGATTGCCACCGTCGCAATCGTCGGCTTTAACAGCGGGAACACAATCTTCCAGTACGTCTGCCAGCGGGTACATCCGTCAATCGTTGCCGCTTCCTCAAGCGCAATCGGTACATTTGTAAAAATCGCGCCGTGGAACATAAAGGTCGCCATTGAGAGCGAAAATCCCACATGCATGAAAATCAATGTCGCACGGTGATTTAAAATATCCAAAACACCGCCGTAGAGCGATACCAACGGAACCATCAAAACCTGAAACGGAATGACCATCGACGCAATCATCAGGCCAAACAGTGCGCCGCATGCTTTCCATTTATTACGCACAATCACAAACGCCGTCATGGATGCAAGCAGAATCGTGAAAATGGTCGAAAAAATCGTGATAATCGCTGAGTTTGCAAACGAGCGCCAAAAGTTCATTTTCCGCATCGCTTCCGGGAAGTTATCCAGCGTAAAGCCGTGCTCTCCAATCAGCGAAAGCGGGTTTGTCGTGATGTCCGCTTTTGTCTTAAACACATTGATGATGACTAATATAAACGGAAAAATGAAGCAGATAAACAATACGACTAAAATTGCAATTTCCACCGCATGGCTGATTTTACGCCTGCGTGCAGCTTTTTCATTTAAATCATCCATTATGCTGACACCTCCGCTTTCTTACCAATGTATACCTGAAGGACGCCTACGACTGCACAGACTACAAACAATATCAGCGCCTCCGCCTGACCGGTACCATAATTTTTGTAGGTAAATGCCTGATTGTACACATGCATTGCCGCCATTACGGAGCTGTTGAACGGCTCACCCTTTGTCAATGACAGGTTCACATCGTACACCATGAAACATCTTGTAATCGTCAAAAACAGACATTGTACAAACGAAGAAACCATGAGCGGAACGGAAATGTGGATAATGGACTGCATATTCGTGCAGCCGTCAATCCTTGCCGCCTCGAGTACATCCGCCGAAACGCTCATAAATCCTGCTACGTAAATCAACATCATGTAACCTGCGTACTGCCACACCGAAACGATAATCAGACAAAGCATCGCGCCGTTTGTCGTGGCAAGCCATGAGGTTGAGAGTGCGCCGATAGAGAGGGATTCGCCCAGCGCAACAAACGCACGGTTAAAAACAAACTTCCATATGTAACCAAGTACGATACCGCCAATCAGGTTCGGAACGAAAAATCCGGCGCGGAAAAAGTTTTGTCCTTTTACGCCGCTCGTTACCAAGAAGGCAAGGATAAATGCCACGACATTGACCAAAATCACGGCGATTACGGAATAAATCATCGTTCTGCCCAATGCCTGCCAATATGCGCCGTCCGCGAACGTTGCCGCATAATTTGCAAACCCGACAAACGGTTTTTGTGTGGAAATGCCGTCCCAGCTTGTAAAGGTCAGATATAAACCATAGATAAACGGTACGATTACAACAGCTGCAAACACTGCTGTCGTCACTCCTGCAAACATCAGAAACTGTTTGCATTTGTAGGACATAGAATTGGTGTCCATAAATCATTTCCCCCTTCCTTTATCTGATACAACGAACATTTAGTAAAACTTGCTTTCGTTGTGCTGTCTGCTGCCAAAACGGAAGCTCTTCCTTTTGACAGCAGATGTTTCCTTGTTTAAATTATGTTTGATTTAATGCTCCACTGGCGTTGTTGATGACCAGTATTTTTCAATATCCGCTGCAAATGCCGCACGGTCTGACTGGTCTGCAAGATACTTCTGGAATGCTGCGCCGCAGATTGAGAAGTGATCATCGGGAAGGAAATTATAATTATCAATCAGTTTTCCTTCGTCCGCATATTTCTTTACGGATTTTGACAATGGATCGAGTGCGCTTGCATCAATGTTGCTGTATGCCGGAACAAGTGCGCACTTCTCTGTCAAAAATGCATTTCCGTCTTCCTCAAATACAAGCCAGTTTAAGAAATCCTTTGCTGCCTGGCGCTGTTCCTCAGAAGTATTTTCTGATGAGTCAATGAAGAAATATTTTGAACCGCCGCCGACTAATTTCTCGTTTGAGCCGTCGTCCGTATTCTGCGGTACCGGCATTAAGCCCATGTTCTCGGAATAGTCATATGCGTTAATCATCGACCAGTCCCAGTTACCGCCGAACATAAATGCGATTTCGCCTTCTGCAAGCTTCTGCTCAGAAACCTCACGCTCTGCCGCTACCGGAGAAGATGCCGCGTAGTTGTGCTGCTTTAATGCATCAAAGGTATCCATCATGGCATTCCATTTGCTGTTGTTTACAACATCCGCCGTACCTGCGTGCAATGCGCTTATGTATGCGTCCACGTCGGGCTGCTGCTCATATGTTTCTGTCAGGAAATGACCAGCCAAAGACCAGTCCTCTTTCATGATGCCTGTCGGCGCTGTCATACCGCCTGCAACAAGCTGCTCTAACAAACCGTTAAATGCATCAAGTGTCTTGTAATCGTCCGGATTAAAGGCTGAACCCGTGATTGCCTCAATCGTCTCCGCGTTGTAAATCACGCCTCTCGCCTCTACACATACCGGAAAACCTACTACTTTTCCGTCTACGGAAATCGCGTAATCCGTATTCTTTACCCAGTCCTGATCGCTTAAATCAGCCGC
>DKYC01000132.1:76675-90318 GCA_002492295.1 Lachnospiraceae bacterium UBA7110 | reverse complement strand
CGTGTCGCAAGATGTGCCGAAACGGTATCGCTTGAATAGTAAACTTCCACGTCAACACCCTTCTGTGCACTGTACTCTTTTGCCATTTCCTCGAACTGGTCCTGGACCTCGATTTTCGAGTTAAAAATGGTGATTGCCACGTTTCCGCTGCCACTCCCTCCGCCGTTTGTGCTTGTGCTGCTGTCCCCGCCGCCACATGCTGTAAGAGATGCCGTCATCGCTGTTACAAGTGCCATTGCAAGCAATTTCTTTTTCATACTTTGTGTCCTCCTTAATTTATGGATTTTTAATTTTTTTGTTTTCGTTTGACTGTAAACAAAGCATATCATTTTTCCGAAAACATGTCAATCGATTATCATATTTTTCGGCATAATAGCAAAATTACTGCCTGTATTTTGTTTATTATATGCTTGTTCTTTGTATAATATGACGATATTTTGCACTCTATTTACAATTACAAGCGTGTTTTTCGGTATGTTAATCCTTTAATATATTCTATTGCATTTTTTACAGTTCTTTGTTACAATGAAATTGCTACAAAAACCAAGTCATTCCGCTTGTACCTACAATATTTTATATCATTAGGAAATTGCAGCAGCGTAGACTATTTAAGGAGAACGCAAAGCGTTCTCTGAATGCGTCGCTGCCGAGCGACGCTATTTTTATAGGAAGGAGCTTTCACATGAATAAAATTTTCCGTTCAGACAACCCCTTTTGGATAGGAATGGGCAGTATTTTTGATATCTTTGTGCTAAACCTGTTATGGCTTTTATGCTGCCTGCCGATTATCACAGCAGGTCCTGCAACCGCCGCGTTTTATTATGCGATGATAAATCTTGTGCGCGGTGAAGAAACTTATTTATGGAAGGATTTCTTACACTCGTTTCGTCAAAATCTGAAACAGGGGATTTTTCTCGGCGTTTTGCTTACGGCTATCGGCGCCTTTCTGATTGTGGATATTTCCATGTGCTATCATGCGGGAACGGGGATTTATACCTTTTTTATGGTATTTTTTGCTGTACTGTTCCTGATTTGGCTGTTTATTACACTTTATGCCTTTGTGCTCCTTGCAAAATTTGAGAAGAAAAACAAAGAGATTATTGTTTGGGCATTTGTGCTGTCCATCCGCAATCTTTGGCGGACACTCCTTATGGCGTTCGCGCTGGCGCTGGGACTGTGGGCGTGTCATCTGCTGCCAGGACTGATTTTCATTGCGTTTGGACTGGTATGCCGTTTTCAGACTACGCTTATGCTCAACGTTTTAAAGCCTTATATGCCTGAATCGCCGGCTACAGAGGAGTTCAAACCGTTATCATTTTTATCGGAGAAAGAGAACGAAGAGGAGGACGAAACGCATGAAGAAAAATAAAAATCCGCACAGCAAATATACGTCATCGCTGTGGGCGGAACTTCAACTGGACCTGGATACGCTCAAGCGGCTTGACGCGCGCGGAAAGCTTCAGTTTTTGTGGGATTATTATCGATGGCGCATTCTTGTCTGCGCCTGTGTCATTGTGATTGTCATCATGTTTGTCCATATGCTTTGGGAGGGACAAAAGCCCTGCCGTCTGCGCGTATGCGTTGTGCTCAACACGGAGGACGACTGCAGCGCCTGGTTTCGTACATTTACGCAGGAATTAAAAAGCGACGGAAAAGAAGGGGATGTTGACGTCAATCAGGACCAGCCTTTTGACTATGACAATCGATACGCATATCTTTACGAAGTGGAAGTGATGACCGCGATTTCTTCCCAAAGAATAGACGTTGCGATATGCGGAACAGATATGTACCGCTACCTGCTCGCGCTAAATGCCTGTCTGCCTTTAGATACGGCGCTTCCGGATGATTTGGTTTCCTATCTTATGGATCAGGACATGCTCTGTTATGACACTGCGAACTTAACAGAAGATGAAAACGGGAAAATTGATTTGAGTGACGGAATTGGCGGGTATTTTGCCATAGATTTGTCCGGCACGGAATTTGAAAAGACTTATAATCAGACAGGAGAAAACGATGAACCGCTTTACGCGGTGATTATCTCCAACACACAGAATCCTGAAGACAGCAAAACACTGCTTAGGGCGCTTGTAACGCCCTAAAGCAGTGTTTTATTGATTGTCATGTCGTTTCCCGTTCTACCAGGCAGACCGGCAGGACGGTTCGTTTTGCTACTAATTTTCCGGAAACGGCATCATGGAGAAGATTGAGCGCAATTTCCGCCATTTCCTTAATCGGCTGGTGTATGGTCGTCAATTGCGGCGTTGTCAATGATGCAATATTGACATCGTCAAAGCCGATAACCTTCATCTGCTCCGGCACCGCAATGCCAAGCCTGCGGCAGACCTGCAGCGCCTGCGCCGCCATTACGTCACTGCTCAAAAACATGCCATCCGTCTCGGGATACTTCCGCAGCACGCTCTCTAGCAGCTCGTCGTATTTCATGTTGTTGTACTGTTCCTCTTCCGTGGAAAGCTCCACAAACGCAATGCCTTCTTTTTGGCAGACTTCCCGAAAGCCCTCCGTACGCATATCCGCGGGCATATGTACCGTGCCGATTGTACCGATATGCAAAAGGTTTTTGCAGCCGCAGGCAATCAGTTTCTGCGCCGCAAGTTCGCCTCCCTGTTTATTGTCACATTCCACGCACGCCGTTCCGTTGTCGAGAAAGCGCTCGATTGTAACGACCGGTATATCCACCTTCTCAAACAGTTTCGTATCTACCGTACCGCTGCATAAAATCAATCCTGCCGCCCGGTTTCCCGTGCAGATATCAATATATTCTTTTTCCTTTTCGTGTATACTTTGCGAGTTGCACAGTAAAATTTTATATCCTTTTTTGTATGCCTGATTTTCCAAATTGCTAATCATTTCCGCAAAATAGGGATGCCTGATATGCGGCACAATCAGTCCAATGGTATTTGTGCTCTTTCCGTGCAGCGAACGCGCCACCTCGTTTGGGCGGTAATTAAGCTTTTCCATCGCCTCCTCTACCTTTTGGCGTGCGTTGCTGCTGATATATCCGCGATTATTCAGGATTCGGGATACTGTGCCAACGGTCAGCCCCGCTTCCCTTGCAACATCCTTTAAAGTCGCCATATTTCTGTTACTCCGTTTCTATTACATTGTTTCTACATTATTTCAAATACATGGTTTTTCTCAAATACCTCTGCACTTGGCATTTTGACCTGTACTGCCGTTTCTTTCAGGACAAACGTTCCAAGCTGAACGCCGTCGTCAAAAAAGACCTCCAAAATCCTGTCATCGACTATAAATAAAAACTCCCTGTAGCCGCAGCCGACCTGGTACTGCTCATCGTCAACGCCAAATGCGCCGTTTTGGGGATTGTACGCGACAACACTGCCGTTAAGCTCCCATGTAAAGCTTCCCTTATAATCCTCCTTTGCACGCATATCCAGTACGACTGCCTTCTGATCCGTACCGGATAATAGCATATTTTCGCCCCCCGCGCCGCTTTCTGCCACAGGCTTTGCCTGCTGCAAAAGCTCCCTGACGGGCTTTTGTATTATTATATACCCATTTTCCGTGTTCTTGCAAGTCAGTTCTACGGGCAATCCGTACGCCCCCGTAAACATCCTTCCGTCATTTTCCATGCGCAGCCACGGGATAGAAATTGTGCGATCCGCAACGCCAAAATACGTCTGTGCTGCATACGGGATGCCATTCACATACGCCTTGCGCTGTTTTCCCTGTACATTAAAATGAAATCCGTCAAAATCGCCTTGATAGTAAAATCCATCCGCAGACCAAAAGAACCAGCATGTTTCACCCGTATCCGCAGTCAGGCAGAATAAGTCAGGGCACTCCCACGCGTCATCCAAGGTAAAACGGTCAGACTGCTCCCAATGCAGTAAATCCTGCGAACGGAATATCGCAAAATCATTCCCCTCCAAAAACAGTGCCATCACATACGCCTGCGTCTCCTCATGCCAGTACACTTTCGGATCACGGTTTTCCTTTTCAATCGTGGGCAGGCACGGATTTTCCATCTTTACCAGCGTTTTCCCGCCGTCAAGGCTGTATGCGATTTTCTGCGTAAACGCCAGTCCCTTGCTCCACGCATTTGCACCGCCTGCCGCAGTATAGAAAAACAGAAGCGCGTCTTTAGGCAATCCTAACAGCCCGCGTTCATTTGCCACCGCACAGCCTGAAAACATCGTTCCGCTTTCGTCAGGAAACAGAACCGTATCCTCCTGTTTCCAATGCAGTAAGTCCGTACTAACCGCATGTCCCCAGCTCATGTTTTCCCATGACGTGTTGAACGGATTGTATTGAAAATAAAAATGATATATGCCGTCCGCATAAATCAATCCATTCGGGTCGTTCGTCCATCCGGTATCCGCCGCAAAGTGGATTATCGGGTGAGGACATTGTGTCTTCGTATCCCTGTCGGCTTTTTCCCCGTTTTGAACAGCGTCCATAAATGCCGCAGGTGCGTCGGCACTGACAACAAGCTGCCCTCCCAAATATGCATGTATCGGAATTTCAGCATAATAATCACAGGGGTACCCGCCTGTTTGGGTGTCCGTTTCTGCGACGGGTACCATAAACTCATGGATTTTTTTGCGAAGCGCCTCTTCATCCTCTAAAAAGAGGGAAACTTTTATTTCCGTTTTTCCTGCACAAACCGGCAATAATATGTATGGCTTTGTAATCTCTATTTTTCGTTCCATAGCTAATACCTCTCTTGATTTTTGTGATATTTTTCTTTATATGTTAATCGATTGTTATACTATTATTTATGAGTGTATCATAGTTTTTTTTGTTTGGCTAGAGGGCGGAATGCAGAATTTTTCGTCAGAAAATTGGGCAGATAGTATAAAAGTCTTTTTAGAATTGAGAATATAGTCGTCTTACTGAAACTTTTAAAAACGACAAAGTCAAACACCTCGCAGCAAGCTACGAGATATCAAAATTGAAGCACAGCAAACTGCGAGATATTTGATTACACACTGATGAATGACTATATGTTCCGTGCAGTCTTACAGGAACATGAAAATGTTCTAAGAGGTCTAATTGCTTCTCTGCTTCATCTAAATAGGATTTGAAAATGTTAACACAAAATAATAATGTATTTGAAGAGACCTGCGAAGCGGTGTATGAACTTAATCAGAATCAGGAATTCCGCTATATATGCGAAACGCATGAAATAAAGTGGATTGTGTCTACGATTCGGGAATGTTTCACTATCTCACGCAGCAAGGGCAGAATCCATAGAAGATTTTGAACAATCTGTGGGACTGGTACAGATTATTCATTAAAAAGGAGAACTGCCGCAAGACGTTCTCCTTTTCTCTTTAAAACTATATTTATATCCGCTCTTTAGTATCACAAAACGGTGTCAACCGCTAATCTTATACATTCGCAGCTACAGGAGCCGTATGAATATACGACAAAATCAAATTAGCTGTTTCTTCCACGCCAATGGAACTGTCAACGCACAACTCATAGCTATGAGAATCGCCCCATCTTTTGTTCGTAATACTCTCATAATACGACTTCCTTGCCGCGTCAGACCGCTCAATGCTTTTCTTTGCCTGTTCCTGACTGTCACCGTACATCTCCATCACTTTTTTCGTGCGATACGATTTCGGAGCCGTAATAAAAATCCGCACAACATTCTTATAATTTCTCAAAACATAATCCGCCGAACGCCCTACAATCACACAGGAACCCGCATCAGCAATCTTACGGATTGCATGATCCTGCGCCGTAATTGCCTCCTGTACCACGCTCGTGCCCAAATACAGTTCACGCATCACCGCATTTTCATCGGAATTCAGATTGGAAATAAATTCCTCCGCCAATCCGCTCTCCTGCGCAGCAACCGCAATCATTTCCTTATAGTAGCATGGGACTCCCAATTTCTCCGCAACCACCTGTCCGATGCGCTTTCCCGCGGAACCATGCTCACGCGATATCGTGACCACAACGCCCTCTTTTGTCGGATATACCGGCAAAACAGGCTCCGTAACTTTGCTCTCGCCTGCTGCACTTAATTCCTTCCAAAGTCCTGCCATCACAACCGCAGTAATTGCCATCGCCAAAATATCCGCCGCAGGAGCCGCCCAGAAAATACCGGTAACGCCAAGGAACATCGGCACAATCAGAGAAAGCACAATCAAAAATACATCACGCAGCACGGAGAGCGGCGCTGCTGCTTTGGCATGACCGATTGACTGTAAAAAGATTGCACATACCTTCTGCACACACGTAAAGATAATCAGTGAAAGGTAAATCCGCAGACATCCGACTGCAAACTGCGTATAAAGCTCCCCGTCCGCGCCAAACATACGGATAAACACCTCCGGAATCGCCTCAAACAACACCGTGCAGACCAGGCAGACAAGAAACGTCCACGCTACGACCATTTTCAACAGCGATTTGACACGATTATACTTCTTTGCGCCATAGTTATACCCCACAATCGGCTGCGCACCGGCTGCAATACCAATTGCTATATTAAGCACAATCTGAAACAGCTTCATAATGACAACAAATGCCGCAAGCGGAATGTCCGCCCCGTAAACAGATTCAGCCCCGTAACGCACCAGCAGAATATTATTGACTACCGTAATAACAACAATTGACAGTTGTGTCAAAAGACTCGATGTTCCCAATGCCATAATTCCCTTTAACAGTGCAAAATCCAACCGAAAGCTGCCCGCCGAAATGCGGAATGTCTTACTCTTAAACAAATAAGCAGCACAGATGAGAAAGCTTACAAACTGTCCCAGAATTGTTGCATATGCTGCGCCTTTGATGCCCAAATCCAGAACAAAAACCGCCACCGGATCACCGATGATATTGATTACTGCTCCGACTAACATCGCCCCCATCGCATAACGGGGACTTCCGTCGGCACGGATAATTGATGCCAGTGTATTCTGCGTCATTGCAAGCGGCATCATCGCATAAATGATAATCCCGTAATCATGCGCCATTGCGAGATTTGCATCCGTCGCGCCAATCAGACGCAGCAAACCGTCACCGCAAAGGTAACTAATTGCAATAATCACCAAGCCGGAAAGAAACGAGCATAAAACAGCGTTTCCTACACCCTTATGAATCTTTTCCGTTTCATTGCGTCCGAGCGATACGCTCAAAGATGCCGCCGCACCGTCGCCAAAAAACAGCGACATTCCCCATCCGACAACCGTAATCGGGAAAATAACGCCCGTAGCGGCGTTTCCGAGATATCCGATTCCATTGCCGACAAAAATCTGGTCGACAATATTATAAAGACATGAAATAATCAGTGAAAAGATACACGGAATCGCAAACTGCGCAAGCAGCTTTCCGACCTTTTCCGTTCCAAAATAATTGTTGTTTTCCATAAATCCTCCTTTAAAATCGCGCAAAAAAGACACATGCAGTTCCGTACCGTAATCAGATTTACGCGCGGTGCGCTACATGTGTCGTTCATTGCTTTTTATTTATTTACCGATAATATTTTACCGTTTGCTTCTTCCAAAATCAAAGGACATTTTTCACAATTTTCCCGCTCAATACCCTTGTGCATATTGTCCTTTCATTTATAGGAAACTTCGTTTTTAAGTCGCGTTCCCTGCATACTGCGTCATATATAAATCGTAATATTTCCCCTGTTGCGCAAGCAGCGTGTCGTGGCTGCCGCTCTCTACAATCCTTCCATGATCCATCACGACAATCCGGTCTGCCCTGCGCACCGACGCGATACGCTGTGCCACGATAATTTTCGTGCTTTCCGGATGCGATTTCTGCAAAGCCTCATACAAACCCGCCTCCGTCTTCAAATCCAAGGCACTGGTCGAATCGTCAAAAATTAGAATTTCCGCAGATTTCAAAACAGCTCTTGCAATCGAAATTCTCTGTTTCTGCCCGCCCGACAAACTCATGCCGCGTTCTGCAATAGGCGTGTCATAACCGGATACGGTTGACATAATAAAACCGTCTGCCTGCGCAACTGCCGCCGCGGACTGAATCTCCGTATATTGCGCCTGCTCCTTTCCCCATGAAATATTTTCCCGGATTGACATACCAAACAGTTCACTCTTTTGCAAGTCCTACAATTAAGTCTACGCATCGCTCCTCGCCCAGCAAACCGCTGTCCAGCGATACATGATAATTGGCTGCCATGCCCCATGTCCTGTCCGTATAATACTTATAATTCATCGCTCTTGTCTTATTTTTTTCGTTTAAACGCTTTTCCGGCGACGCGCCTGTTTCTCCGTATAGATTTATGATCCGCTCTTTTTTCTTTTCCATATCCGCATGAATAAACACGTGCAGACAGTCCGTCCGCTTTCTGAGAATGTAATCGGCGCAGCGTCCCACAATCACGCAGTTTCCCTTCCCCGCCAAATCTTCAATGATGTTTCTCTGCACCTTCCATAGATAATCCCCAACAGAATTGCCCGTCGCGTCCCTCCCGACAAAGGCATAGCCAAAGTAAGTCCTGCCCGGTGCGTGTTCTCCGTGTTCCTCAATGTACTCCCGCGAAAGCCCCGACTCCTCCGCAATCTTTTCAATCAAATCCTTATCATAAAATGCATACCCAAGCCTTTTCGCCGTTTCTTTTGCAATCGTTCTTCCGCCGCTGCCAAATTCGCGGCTGATTGTAATTACTTTCTTCATAATAATAGTCCTACTCCTTTCTCCTATCCCTTCATCGGTTTTATCATTTTACGATTTGCCTGCATCATGAGCACTGCCGCAACCACAAGCGCCACAAGCTCCGCAATCGGAAATGCCCACCAAATCATAAACGTCGCATTTTCAAACTTTGTAAACAGCCACGCCAGCGGCAATACGACAACGTACAGCCGAAGCAGGGAAACAATCAGCGAATTTAGTCCGCAGCCCAGCGCCTGAAATATACCCTGTACCGCGATATTTCCGCCTGCAAACAAAAAGCTTGTCGCAATAATCCGCGCCGCCAAAACGCATAATTCCTCTGTTTCCTCAGACATGGCAAATAATCCAATTAAAGGTCTTGCAAAGACCTCCAGTCCAATCATACCGATTACCATAATAATCTCCGTGTACAAAATCCCATAAAAAATGCCCTGTTTGACACGTTTCTTATCCCCCATTCCATAATTAAAGGATACAATCGGCGTAATCGCGTCACGCAGACCGAATCCCGCAAAGAAGATAAACTGCTGGATTTTATAAAAAATACCATACGCCGTCACTGCCGCCTGCGAAACGGTGCCAAAAATCAGATTCACACCGTATGTCATAAATGACATCAACGCCTGCATGATAATCGCCGGAAGACCAATGACATAGATTTCCTTTACAATGCCTTTGTCCGGTTTCAAATACTGCATTCCCGATCTTACCTCTGTATTTTTCCGATAATGGAAATACATTGCAATCAACATGGACACGATCTGCCCGATTACGGTCGCATACGCCGCACCGCGGATCCCCATCTCGGGCAGTCCGAAATAACCGAAAATCATAATCGGGTCCAGCACGATATTGACAACAGCGCCCGACACCTGTGCAATTGTGGAATAGATGGTCTTTCCGGTTGACTGTAACAGTTTCTCGTAAATCGAAAACAGAACAATGCCAAACGAGACAACTGAACAAATAGACAAATACGAAATCCCCATTTCAAGAACCACTTCATCGTTCGTCTGGCTTCCGATGTAAGCCTTCACGCCAAACAAACCAAACAGTAAAAATACAGCATAGATGATAAGCGCTAATGTTACCCCGTTTCCTGCAGTTTTTGCAACCTTTTCCTCGTCGCGCTGCCCCAGACTTTTTGCAAGCAGTGCATTGACGCCTACCCCTGTTCCGATGCCGAATGCCACGATTAACATCTGCACGGGGAATGCCAATGTCAATGCATTTACCGCGTACTCACCCATATTGGTGATATTGCCGGAATCCGGAATACGCGCCACAAACATGCTGTCCACAATGTTGTAACATGCCTGCAGTACCATCGACAAGATAATCGGAATCCCCATACTTAACATGATTTTTGGAACCGCCTCGGTTCCCATTTTGTTTGCTGTTACTTCTTGATTCAATTTTCCTCCGTTTCTTTTGAGAAGCCTGCCGCAGCAGAAAACTCTCAGGAGACTTTTTCGGAAAGCTGCCACAACCATATTTCATTTTTACGAGTCTGTGCATCAAAAAAGCGCAAACCCATTATCTGGATTTACGCTTTTTGCTACACGACTGTATTATTATATCGATGTTTTTTAATTTTGTCAAAGACCTTTTTTATTTTTCAATTTTTTATATTTATTCTGCAGCTAAACCACCATCTGCAGCTAAACCACCATCTGCGGCGTATTCCACAAATTCAGCTTTGTCCCAATCCCTTTTTCAAGGGCATTGCGGTAAACCATTGTTCCCCACGCCACGTCCTCAGTCGGCATTCCTCCTACGGAGTAGATTACAATTTCGCCTTCTTTTCTATGTACCGGAATATTTCCGACCAGCACATCGCCAAGATCGTCAATCTGATCCGGCGTCATTTTTCCTTCCGCAATCAAATCTTCTACATGGACAGCCGGAATGGGGATTGTATTGTAGGCATTCGGACGCATTTCCTCCTCCCACGCCTCGTAAAGCTTAATATTGTCCGTCACCGTCCTTGCGCGGTTGATAATGAAATCGTCATCAAACCGCAGCGCCGCCGTCGTCTCGATAATCGCTCCCGGTTTTATCCACGCCTCGTCAATATACGGATAAAGGCTCGGATTGCCCGTCGGTGACGAAGTGGAAACCGATACAATGTCAGAATCCCTGACCGCCTCCTCGATGGAATCCACTGCGATAATTTCTACTCCCGGATATTCCGCCTTTACATGCTCCATAAATGCATGGAGCGATTCCTTTCCTCTGCCTTTGACCTTAATGAGCTTTAAAGACGGACGGACCGCCATCGCCGCAGCAAGCGCAGTCATGCTCATGACGCCGGGACCGACAATGCCAATCGTATCCGCATCCTCCCGCGCGAAATACTTGAATCCGACGCCCGGAACCGCTCCTGTACGGTACGCCGACAAAATATTGGCGGACATAAACGCGAGCGGCGCTCCGGTATCCTTGTCGTTTAAAATCAGCATCAATATCGACCTCGGAAGTCCCTTTTCCCTGTTTTGGGCATTGGAACCGTACCATTTCATGCCTGCCATGTCAAACCTGCCGCCAAGATATGCAGGCATCGCCATAAATCGTCTGTCCGGTCCGTCAAGGGGCATTTCGGGAAATTCGGATTTTTCCGGAAACATCACCATGCACCCATGAGAATTGCCGTTGATACCGCCCATGCGGTAATCCCCGATTTTCATGAGCTTAAACATTTCCTCCATCGCCTCCACGCAGCCTTTCATATCCTTTACGCCCGCTGCAATCATATCGTCTTCACTTAAATATAAAAAATCAATCTTTGGGTAGCTCATTGTCTTATCCTCCATTATTCAAATTATTTCAAAAAGATGCCGTTCCAACCACCTTTTTTGACGCTGCCTGCTGCACCTGTGCTTTCCGGTGTGCCACTAAATACAGGGAATTTTCCATCGCCATCACCTCATGAACCGGTATTGCCTGAAACATCGGACGCTTTAACTTCAATTTGCACCACAGCGCCGCATATATGGCAAGCGCCAAAAAGATTACGCCGTCAATCAGAAAAATCAAATTTCTTGTCGCCGGATTGCCGTCAATGTTCCAAATCATAAAGACATTTCCGACCACCGCAATCAAAGGAATCACCGGACCAAACGGAACCTTAAAGGTTCTCGGCGCTTTTGGCAGCCGATGCCTGAAAATCAGTACATTGATATCCGCAATCACATAGGAAACCATCCAAAAGACAATCGCAACCAAAATCATAAACGACAGCGAGTCGCTCGTCGATAGCCCCGTCGCGTTAATAACCATCATAACCGCACCAATCATCAGCACACCCACATAATACGCGCCCCGCTTGTTTTTCTTCAGAAATATCGAAGGCATTAAATTAATTTTCGCCATCCCCGCACACATGTACGATAGAAAGCTGATTGCAGAATTGACCGTGCTAATCACGGCAAAAACCGAAACCAGAATCATCCACAGTGAACCCGCATATCCAAGCAGCGCATTGCCGTACAGAATATGCGGAGACGGGCTTGCCGCCAAATCTTCCAGTCTTGTATAATGTCCCATTCCGATGACCACCACGATCTGCATTCCAAGAATAATCAAAAGGCTTAACACCATGCCAAGCGGCACATTCCTGCGCTCATTTTTCACATTCTTGGAAATCGGGATGACAAACTCGCTGCCAATGAATAAAAAGAATGCCAATCCAAGCAGTGCAAAGCAGTCCGAAAACGAACCCGCACGATTTGTCGCCTGCTCCACCGTTTCCCCTGTTCCCAGTCCGAAAGTCCCAAGCAGTCCCATGATTACAAGCGAAATAATCAGTCCGTACGCCACAAAATTCTGAATTTTTGCAAACATATCCACACCGAGCAGATTTGCCGTAATCAAAACCGCCAGCAGGAGCAGGCAGAAAACGCTCGATGGTATGCCTGTATCAAACACCGTGTTAATCGCGTTTCCAAACATCGCGCATTCCACTGAACCCGCAATGGACTGACACACGATATACCCGCCCACCATTGTTACAATTGTCACAAACGGTCCAAGTCCCGCAAGCGTATACTGCGCAAGTCCTCCCGTAAGGTTTGGCATGACTGCATTGAGCTCCGCCATGCACAAGGCAGTACAGATATTAATCATACACGCCAATATCATTGATATAATAAAACCCGTTCCAAGTATCCCCGTGCCCTGTCCCAACGACATCAGGCAGCTTGTCGCGACAATCAGTCCGACGCCTGTCGAAATGACACTTGGCAGCCCTAATTTTTTTTCTTCCATAATAGTCCTCCTCTTTGAGGTAAAGCGATACCTGCTTTATTCCCGCGAGCAACGAGTCAAGTGGCTTCAAAAGATGCAAAGCATCTTTAAGACATTTGACGACTGCCGCGAGGGTCAAATACCCCGCAGCTTGCTGCGCTTCAATTTTGATGCCTCGTAGCTTGCTGCGAGGTATTTGACTGCAGCGCCTCCGTCCCTTCCTCGCCGGTCCTTACCCGGATAACATTGGAAAGCGGCGTGACAAAAATCTTCCCGTCACCGATATGCCCCGTGTAAAGCTCCCGCTTAATTGTTTCGATGACATTGTCAAGCGCCTCGTCCTCTACCGCAACAATAATCATTTGTTTCGGTAAAAGCTCCATTTCTTCATTTTGCTGCGCCTCATACTCAAACGTACCATTCTGTGCGCCGCACCCGATTGCCTGCACGACCGTCATCCCGTTTACGCCAAGCTTGCTGAGCGCTGTCTTTAAACCGTCAAGCTTGCTCATGGACGTAATGACTTCAATCTTAGAAAATCCCATAATAGTCCTCCTCTCGTTCTATGCAGACAGTACGATTTCGCAGCCTTCGCAAAATTTGCCTGCAAAGTTTGCAGTAATACCTGCATAGAAAAAGCGCCCGACATTTCTGTCAGACGCCCTTGTCCTTTGTTTTTTATTTTTGTTTTCCTTATTTTATTTTCTCCCCACTGCATTTAATTGTATAAATCGGTACTATTCTGTAACAGTTCAGCCTTCGGC
>DKYC01000132.1:0-76316 GCA_002492295.1 Lachnospiraceae bacterium UBA7110 | reverse complement strand
ACTTTGCAGTAAATGCAAAGTCCTAGACGGAACTATTACCTTTTTTTTCGTGTAAAAGATTTGTATCCTTGATTTTTGCCTGATACTGTTTTCCTTCCACCAGCTTTAAGTAGTTCTTCGGCGTAATCCCCGCATACCGCGTAAAGTCACGGATAAACTGCGGCTGGTCATAATACCCGAGCGCAACTGCCGCGTCCGTCATTTTATCCGGCGCACCATAATTTAAAAATTCCAATGCCCGCTGAAACTGGATAATTTTACAGAACGTCTTAGGTGAGAAACCCATTTTCTCGATAAAAACCTTGTTGATATAGCGCTCAGAGTACCCTGTGCGCCCGCCTAACTCGGACACCTTAATCTTCCCGTCGGAATCATAAACCATCTGTTTGATGGAAAGCACAAGCTCACTTTTTCCAAACGGTTTCTCCCGTTTTCGCTCCGCCTTCGTGTATGCGTCCAAAAGGACGCGGATTCGCTGGTAAAAATCCGTTTCCTCAGACAACGCCTTAAGCCAGCTACAGTCAACTCCGAGAATCGGCTCCAAAGGCACACATTTGTCAAACAATTCTTTCATTGTCACGTTGAGCAATCCCGGCTGGACACCCGGCATGAACCGGACGCCAAAGACATCATGCCAAGCATTGCATTCCTGCCTTGCTTCCACCTTATACGCAGTCGGCGTTCCTCTCGCCCAACCGCTCATTTTACCGTCGCCATAATCAAAGAACAAATCAATACATCCGTCCGGCACAAGCCGAAGCGCTTTTGCCTCCCGAAAACGATACGTATAAAAATGAGAAATCCCTTGCTGCAAATATACCTCTTGAAAAAAATCCTCCGTGTCAAACACAAAATACGGCTGCGTCGGTCTTAATTTATCTTTTTTCCAAATCATAGCACAGTCTCTATATCATCACAACCCGCAAGTTTGTGCCCCACAAACTTGCCGAGTGAAACTTAGATTTTCTTAGGTGGTGTCTTTTACCGCCTTAGAAAATCTTTTCACTCTATTTTAGCATGAAAGCGGTCATAGCGCAAGTCGTGTAAATCTACGTCCGTCCGCCCCGTTATAATCAACTCGGCAAGCTGATGCGCCGCGGCAGGCGCAATGCCGAAGCCATGTCCCGTAAAGCCGCACGCCAAAACCAGTCCCGGAACCTCCCCGACCTTGCCAAGCACCGGAACGCCGTCCGCGCACTTATCCATCCACCCTGCCCAAGTCCGCACAATTTTCGCGTCCGCAAGGTTCGGAAAATATTTGATAATGCCCCTGCAAATACAGGGTGCCGTCTTTGCATAGCAAACTGGCGTTCCATTATCTTTCGTAAAGCCTTCCAGTCCCGACGAACCGCCGAACACAAACGAGCCGTGCTTTGTCTGATGTCCGTAGAAGTCTGCCTCCGCCGTTCCGAGCATCTGGTCAAACATATGCGGCTGCGCCTCCGTCACCAGCGCCTCAAGCATTGCCGTCTGCATCGGAATGTCAATCCCGACCGTCCCCGCAATTCTACGGCTTTCATACCCCGCCGCAAGCACAACGGTTTCCCCCTCGTACACATTTCCCGACGCGCAGACCACCTTCCGCAGCACGCCTTTTACCTTTTTCAGCTCCACAACCTGCTCGCCCGTGATAAAATGCACACCCAGTTTCCGCGCCGTCTTATAATATCCAAGCGTCGTTGTGAGCGGATTTGCATGACCGTCCGTCGGGCACCAGCTCGCGCAGGTTACCTCCTCAGAAAGATACGGATTAATCCGGCGCACCTCGTCCCCGTCAATCATACGCACATCTAAGCCGACCTTGACGGCGCGCTCCGTAAGTCCTGTTAAAATCTCCTTATGTTTCTCGGTTTTTCCAAGACGCAGGTTGCCATCCTGATGATATTCACAATCCGTTTCCAATTCCTCCGAAAGCGTTGGCCAAAAATGTTTAATCCCGTACATCACAAGCGGCAATTCGCGCGGGTCACGCCCCGACTGCCGCACACCGCCGCCATTTCTTGAAGAACCGCCGTTTCCGATATGGTCCGAACCCTCAAGGCAGATGACGCTTGCGCCCTTTTTCACTAGATAATAACTAATCGCACACCCGATAATACCGCCGCCGATTACAATGACTTCCGCTGTATTACGCATCCTCCTGCCCCTCCTTTCTTTCGTTCGCAAATACCCGCATCTCAATCGGACGCATGGGCGCTCTGCTCGTGGCAGGCTCCAGCTGGGCGGGCGATACCCCAAGCTCGCGCGCCACGATTGCCTTCACCAGTTTCGCACAGGTCTGCCCTTGGCAAAGTCCCATTCCCGTCCGTAAATACCGTCTGATTTCTGTCATCGTCCACATTCCCTCATGCACCGCCTTTCGGATTTCTCCCTTTGTAATCTCCTCACAGCGGCAAATCAGCATATCATCGTCAGGACTTGGAACAAATGGTTTTAGTTCCCTTGATCTGTCATTTACTGTATTCATCCCGTCACGCCTCCTCACATCTGAAAATCTTAGGTTTGAAAAACCTTGCCTTCATGGCAAACGCCTTCGGCACCCGCATGGTCAGCAAATGCGTTTTGTCATATGCCTTTGCGCTCTTTACCGACAAAACCTGTGCCTCGCATACCTTTTTGCCGTCCCGTCCAAGCGCAATGCCCTTCGTGCCCTCTGCAGGCAGCGGCAGAAATTCATACGGGAGCGTCACCGTCGCCGTGCCGTCGCCGCAGTCCTCATCAACCAAAAAGATTGCCTGTCCCGAACAGCTTGCGACGCACATCCCGCAATTGATACAATCCGCGCCCTCCACCGCAATCGGCAGCGACGTGATATTAGAACCAATTGAAATACATCCCTTCGGACACGCGTCCTGACAGGGATTGCACGGAATATTCTGCGTGCACTCAATGACAGGGTGAACTCCCATTCTGTGTGTCACGCCGGGAAAACGCTCGATTTCGTCATCCGCAACATACCCTTTTCGCAGCAGACTTTCCGACACTGCAATGTCCTCCTGCGTCCGCGCAATCGCCTTCCCCCTGTTGGAAGGTGCAAACATCCCCTGACGCAGTCCGTCCAACGCCTTCTCCAACCTGGCAATCTGTTCCTCACGTTCCTGCAAATCCATATACCCTAAATAGTACGCAGCCGCAATACCCGCCATGCGCCCCTCAATCATCGCCGAGCTTGCCTCCTCAATCCCCGACACATCGCCTGCCGCAAAAATCCCCGCAACAGAAGTCATGCCAAGCGCGTCGCAGATTGGCGTCTGACCGCCGCGTTTTGGGTTATCTTCCATTTTACAGCCCGACATTTTCAGAAGCTGCGACATCGGCGAAAGTCCGACCGCAAGGCAAATCGTGTCTACGTCAAAATGCTTTTCCGTTCCCGGAACAAACGCAAAATTGCTGTCAACCTCCGCAATAGTCACACCCGTCACGCAATCCTCGCCCTCCGCTGCGACAATCGTGTGCGACAAATAGAAAGGAACTCCTGTCCTCGCAACCTTTGCCGCATGAACGCCATAGCCACCGACACGCGGCGCGGCATCCACAAGCGCAACCACCTCGCAGCCGCACTGCAAAAGCTGAAACGAAACCACAAGTCCTACATTTCCCGAGCCTAACATCAGCACCCGTTTTCCGGGAAGCACGCCATGCAGATTCATCATGGTCTGTGCCGCACCCGCGCCAATCACGCCTGGCAGCGTCCATCCCGGAAACGTCACCATGTTTTCCGCCGCGCCCGTTGCAATCAAAACTGCATCGCCCTTGTAATGACAGATTTCCTCCCCTGTCCTTACGACAACCTCCTTATCCTGATAAAGTCCGATGACCGTCGCGTTCAGCCGCACCTCCACGCCTGCCTTGTCCGCCTCGTCAAGAAGCTGTGCGCCAATGACAAATCCTCTGACCTTCGCCCGGTGTTCCTTTGAGCCGAAAAATTTGTGAATCTGCTTAAAAAGCTGTCCTCCGGGTTTTTCATTTTCATCAAACACAACCACCGAAAGTCCCCGCTGCGCCGCCTCAATCGCTGCTGACAATCCTGCGGGACCAGCACCTACAATAATCAAATCATATCGTTTCATTTGTTTTTCCTCATTTCCGCAAATTTTCGATTTTATGCTAAAGAACAAAAAATGAACTCGTTCATTTTTTGTTCTTTCTACGTGTAATTTAGATTTTCTTGGCTGACGTCTTTTATCAGCTTAGAAAATCTTTACACGTTCCGTACTGTGTCTGCACTTTCATGCCCGCCCGAAGCGGAGTGATACAGGTCCGCACATTCGGCACGCCATCAACCACCATCACACAGTCCGTGCACCTCCCAATGGCGCAGAAAATCCCGCGCGGCTTGTGCTCCTTCTGCGTGTAGCGGTGTACCATCAGTCCCGCCGCCTTGAGCGCGGCGGCAATCGGCTCCCCCGCATATCCTTCAACCGTTTTCCCATCAAACGTAAATGTCACCTGTTCTCCTTTTTCCAAAACACCAAGTATCGGATGCTCGGCAATTCGCTCTCCCATTGTATCTCCTCCCTTTCTTCCATTGCATGGAGCTGTACATCAAAAAACGCCCAAACCGCGAGGTTTACTCCCGCTGGTTTGGACGCCTTTGTCCGTTTCCTGATAAAGAGATTGTATGCGTTAATTGTGCGTAAAAATTGTAAAAATAAGAACAGTCCACTTTCTGTTAATTTTTTCACGTTCATAAATCGTTCATATTTTCTTGAAAAATTATTCAATAAAAAAACATTGTTTAGACATTTTAATTCATTATACTAACATCATAAGGCGAGACAAAAAGCGCCTGACTGACAAACGATAATAATACTTAATTAATAACTTTTTCATAATAAATGCCAAGTAGTCAACCGATTACTTGGCATCCTCCCTTTTATGGCACAAATTTCACGACGTTCCAAACGCAATGTTTATTGATATTTTACAAATTTTTAAGAAATTCGCATTTTTTTCTTGCATACTCTGTGAAAAACATGTATAAATATAATATAAAAGAATATTCCACAGAAGACGCAGCGACGCGCCGATTATGGAATATTCTTTTTTTGTGAAACATGAAAAGAAGAACAAAAGGAGGAAATTTATGCTTGATTTGATAGCAAACGTAAATGGCGCCATAAACGGCGTGGTATGGGGCATTCCCATGCTTGTCCTGATTATCGGCACCGGTATTTACCTGACAGTGCGCACGAAGTTTTTCCAGCTGACACACGCGCGCCACGTCACTGAACACACCATCGGCGGTGTATTCCAAAAGGGACACAGCGTCAAAAATTCCAATGAAAAGGCATCTATTTCACAGTTTCAGGCGCTTTGTACGGCGCTTGCCGCGACCATCGGCGTCGGCAATATCGCAGGTGTTGCCGCAGCAATCGCAGCGGGCGGACCGGGAACCATTTTTTGGATGTGGCTTTCCGCCTTCTTCGGAATGATGACAAACTATTCTGAAAATGTACTTGGCATTTATTATAGAAGAAAGAACAGCCACGGCGAATGGTGCGGGGGCGCGATGTACTACCTGCGCGACGGTCTTGGCTCCAAAAACGGCTGCTCGGGAATCGGAAAAGTCCTTGCGGTGCTGTTCTCACTGTTCTGTGTGCTCGCGTCGTTTGGTATCGGAAATATGAGCCAGGTCAACACGATTTCCAGCAACATTACGTCCGTATTTAAGATTGAGGCGCTCGACCGCACGCTGATGTTTGGTTCTACGGAAATTAATCTCTATGCGCTGATTGTCGGCATTGTGCTGATGGTGCTTGCCGGACTGGTTGTCATCGGCGGCATTAAGCGCATTGCACAGGTAACGGAAAAGGTGGTTCCATTCATGGCATGTGCATACATACTTGGCGCACTTGTAATCTTTTTTGCCAATATCGGAAAAGTCGGCGAGGTTTTTGCGTCCATTTTCTCATTCGCGTTCGGTTTTCGCGCACTTGGCGGCGCCGCAATCGGTCTTGCGGTCAAAAACGCGGTGACATGGGGTTTTAAGCGCGGCGTTTTCTCAAACGAGGCAGGACTTGGTTCTTCCGTTATGGTTCACTCCGCGTCAAATGTCGTGGAGCCTGTAAAACAGGGAATGTGGGGTATTTTTGAGGTTTTTGCAGATACAATCGTCGTTTGTACGCTCACGGCATTCTCAATCCTCTCAACAGGATTAATCGATTTGCACACAGGCGAAATGCTTTCCACAAAGGAACAGACCGCACTTGTGAGTGAAGCATTTGGAACAGTATTTAATTTTGGCAATATCAATGTCGGCGGCATTTTTATTGCCATCGCCGTGCTGCTCTTTGCGTTTTCGACAGTGCTTGGCTGGAGCTACTATGGCACAAAAGCGTGGGAGTTTTTATTCGGCACAAAGGCGACAATTATCTATAAGGTTGTTTTCGTGGTGTTTATCGTGTTTGGCGCAACCATGAACCTTGATTTGGCATGGGATATTTCGGATACCTTCAACGGTCTGATGGCACTTCCCAACCTGATTGGCGTGCTGGTGCTCTCAGGTACGGTGATTAAGATTACGAATAATTATGTTGCACGTATTTTTAAGGGTTCAAAGGAAAAACCGATGATTTCCGCTTTTGAGGATATTCAGAAGGAACAGGAAATAAAGCTTGCACAGGAGCAGAATTAAAAACTTTAAATGGAAAAAGTGCGCAGCGTATATGCATTGCGCACTTTTTTCTTACTCCAGTATTTCATCTGCCGAAACGGGTTCCTCCACGCCGACTTTCAATTCAAATATCGTCTCCTCAATGACCTTAACGCACAATTCCACATTCTTGTTAATTTCAGTTCCCCAAAAGCGGATGACTGTCCACCCCATAAACAGCAGACGCTTATTGACTTCATCATCACGTTCACGGTTCCTTGAAATTTTATTGACCCAAAATGCGGCATTGTTCCCACGCTCCAACCGGGGCTTAAGCACTTCCCAGTCTTTTCCGTGAAAAAATTCACTGTCACAAAAAATCGCCAGTTTATATTTCGTCAGGGCAATATCCGGTTTCCCGGGAAGTGTGGGAACATTTTTCCGGTAACGGTATCCCTTATGCCACAGTGCCTTGCGCAATTTGATTTCAATGCTTGTATCCTTGCCTTTGATATTCTGCATATTTCTGTGGCGTTGTTCTTTTGTCAGTCTGTCCATAAAAACCCCCGCTGTATCATTCCTTTCCGACGCTAATCAATCCCCGCCTATATGCCAGCAGCAGCAATTCCAAGTCATTGATTGTATCCAGTATTACCTTACCGTTGTCCGTATCCTTTACCATGACACGGTCACTTTCCGTCTCAAAGAAATTTGAGGTCGACTCAATGTCCTTATTCTCCGAGAGCACCTTGGCAACACTCTCAAAGGGCTGGTGTGCCTTCAGACGCATTCCGTGCGAGTTGTAAATCAACGTATAGCCTGCAATGCCCGTCGTTTTCTGATACGCGCGGCAGAACCCGCCATCAATGACGATTAAGCGGTTATTTGCCTTGAGCGGCGATTCCCCCTTTGCGACCTTAATCGGCGTATGTCCGTTGATAATATGGGAAATCGAGCTGTCCAAGCCAAACTCGTGCAGAATTTTGCGGCAGTATTTTTCCTGCTGGTAAAAACTGTAATATGGATTTTTCGGCTCATCGTAGGTCGATTTGTCAACCACAAACGTCCGCTCAAAGGTTTTCATGTTTCTGCCGGAAAGCGGCGATTTTTTGCCGCACCACAAATACCACATAAAGTCGTTGTTTGACTGGTCGTAGGTGTCGAAAAATGCACGCCTTGCAATCTTACAGGCATAGTCCATGTATTCCTTGCCGCGGTACATCGTATCGCCAATCCGCATCCCGTCAAAATCGCCGTTTTCGTCCATCGGAATACAGCCATGGAACAGCAGATTGCCGTTGTAGCACAAATAGATATTTCCCTTCTCATACAGGAAGCGAACATGTTTTCGCAGCATATGACTGTTTGTAAACGCCGCGCGCAGGTCGTCAATCACCTCCTGCTCCTCCTGCGAAAGCGCATATGGATTCTCTTTGCTGACAGTCGGAAAATAGGTATCGTTCAGCTCGTATTCCTTGTCCCCAATGCGTACCACACCGCGTTCCAAATCCATCTTGTCCAAAAGCAACCTGTCGTTCATGTCATACTCGGGATGGCGCATAATAATCTGTCCCTCTAACTTGAACAAAATAACGGAAATTGCCTTAGTCGCCGCATCCATCGGCGCAAGCCCGGGATACGTATGCTCCGCAAAAAGCGCCAGAACACGCAGGCTGATGGCATAGGAATTTTCAAGAATTTCGATACTGTTATACCGGATATTATTTCGCAAAATATTGGCAATGCACGCTTCATTTCCGCAGGCCGCGCCCATCCACAGAATGTCATGGTTTCCCCACTCAATATCAACCGAATGGTGCGAAATGAGCAAATCCATTATCTTATCCGCTTTCGGTCCCCTGTCGTAAATATCCCCGACAATATGCAGCCTGTCAACCGCAAGCCGTTTAATCAGGCGACATAACGCTCCTATAAACGCGTCCGCACTGTCGATGTCAATGATGGTTTCAATAATCTTCTCATGATAGACAAGCTGGTTGTTGTCCTCGTCAGGCTGCGCGTGCAGCAGCTCATCAATGATAAAGCTGAACTCCTCCGGAATTGCCTTCCGCACTTTCGAACGTGTATACTTTGACGAAAGCAGCTTTGCAAGCTCCGTCAAATTTTTAAGGTTTGTCTGATACCAATAAGGTGTCACCATATTCTGGCGTTTTAACAGCTTTATTTTTTCCTCCGGATAATACACCAGCGTACAGATTTCCTGCCGCTCCTGCGCGGAAAGCCTGTCGGAAAACAGCAGGTCCACCTTTTCCTTGATAACGCCTGCCGCATTGTTCATAATATGGTAAAATGCCTCATATTCACCGTGGATATCGCTCATAAAATGCTCCGTACCCTTCGGCAGATTTAAGATTGCCTTGAGATTAATGATTTCCCGGCACACTGACGGTATCGAAGGGTATTTCTCCGCCAGCAGTCTTAAATATCTTAGTTTTTCATCCATCAATTGGTTTAACAATCTATCCTGTTCCATTTGTGCAGCCTCCCTATGGTGGTTTTACGTAATCTTATCTATAGTGTACCATTTCCCCCACAGTCAAACAAGCATTTTGCACACAAAAAACGCACACCACACATTTATGGCGTACGTTTTTATAAGAACATATAATCCCAATTACCTGCCAAACTGACAGTCGTTGTTACCTGACTCTGTCGTCCACATCTCAAGCATGTTAATCGGGTCATTAAAATCTGCAACCCAACCGTTACGTGCAATGTCATAGTTTCCTGCTTTTCTCTCATTCAGGAATACATTCCAGTCCACGGTTTTAATTGTCATGTTAATTCCGATAAAGCCGAAATCCTGCTGCAATGCCTCTGCAATTGCCACATGAGTTGTCGTATCGTTTGTAAGGTACTCAAACGAAATCGGCGTAGCATCAGAAAGCACACCATCGTCCGTAAACTCATAGCCTGCGAACTCTAAAAGCTCAATTGCCTTCTCAACGTTCTCATCAATCGCTTCCGGATCATAGTAGCCTGTCGTCGCTTCGTCCGGGTAGGTATACGCATCGTCATTCTCCTTGAAAACGCCGCCATTACCATCAGCCATTCCTGCAGGAATAAAGGTATTTGCAGGCTTCTGTCCCGTCTGTCCGATATTCTCGGCAATGTAATCACGGTCAACCAAAAGTGCGAAAGCACGTCTCATTGCATTTGCCTGCGCAGGCGTCTTATCCGCAAAAAGGTCGCTCTTTACATTAAAGCCTACATAATATGTTCCAATCTGGTCAACGGTATGGAACTCGGGATTGCCCAAAAGCGTCTGAATTTCATCTGTCGGAATCGTATCTGCCACGAAATCAAGGTCGCCCGCATTGTATGCCGCAAAAACTGCCGTGTCGTCTGCGCTCAGCATGAACTGAAGCTTCTCAATCTTCACCTCGTCCGCTCTGTGATAATTCGGGTTCTTTACATATACCATGGACTCGTCATGTGTCCATGACTCCAGTGTATAAGCACCATTTGAAACAAAGCCTGCCTCCTGGCACCAAGCACCCGGATTCGTCTGCCAATCCGCTGCCGACTCTACCTCGCTCTGCTTTACGGGATAGTAAGCAGGGAAAGCACAAAGGTCAAGGAAATATGCACAAGGCGCCCCAAGCTCTACCGTAAGGGACTGGCCATCCTCGCTTGCCGTTATTGCAAGAGTACCGTCATCATTGTGCTTAATCGCGTCAAACATATAAGAATAATCTGCCGCTGTTTCTTCCGCAACCGCACGGTTCCATGAATAGACAAAATCGTTTGCATTCAATTCAGAACCGTCTGACCATTTCAAGTCAGGAAGTAAGTTAAAAGTATATGTTAAGCCATCGTCGCTTACCGTATAATCTGCGGCAAGATCGGGAACGACTTCCGCATTCTCATCATAGGTGAAAAGACCTGAAAAGCTGTTTACCGCAAGACACGCACCATCAACAGTAGAATTTAATGCGGGATCAAGCTTGTCCGGCTCAGATGCCTGATTCAGTCTGAGCGTATCGCCTTGTGTCTCGGCAAACATCCAATATTTAAAACCATAGCCGTTTACATAAACGCCTGATACGTACGGCTTCTGTAAATACATATTGTTGTAATAGTAAATCGGCAGGATTGCGCCTGTCTCCATAATCATATCCTCAGCCTTATGCATCAGCGCCTCGCGCTCCACAAAGTCTGTCGTTGTTCTGATTTCCTCAATTAACGCGTCGTATTCTCCCCAGTTTGCAGGATCAACCGCGTTCTCCGCGTCTGCCGCATCCGTTGTATTCTCTGCTCCTGCTTCCGCGCCGTCCTGTGCCTGCGTCTCGGCAGGCGTGTCCACTGCATTATCAGCCGCGGGTGCATTGTTTGATGAACCGCATGCTGTCAGTGTCCCCATTGCCATCGCAAGTGCAAGGCAAAGAGCCAATACCTGTTTCTTTTTCATAATAATGTGTTTCCTCCTTTAAAAATTTTTAAAACAATATAAAACAGATTTTATCTATATTCACACCCCCTTTTCGGAAAATACCGTCGGGGAAATGTCAATATCCTCATTTTCTAAGCTTTTTACATTGTAAAATACTAACGATTATGGCACGCCACCATATGTCCGCCGCCCTTATCCGTAAGCGTCGGGCAAACCTCCGCGCACTTATCCGTCGCAAAACGGCATCTTGTGCGGAACGCGCAGCCTGTCGGCATATTCATCGGGCTTGGCACATCGCCGGAAAGCACAATCCGCTGGCTCTGCTTTGCCTGAATCGGATCCGGAATAGGAACAGCACTCAAAAGGGACTCCGTGTACGGATGAATGGGATGCTCATAAACCTCGTCCGCGTCGCCAATCTCAACAACCTTTCCAAGATACATCACTGCAATACGGCTTGAAATATGCCTTACAACCAGCAAGTCATGCGCGATAAACAAGTACGCCACGCCAAGCTTTTCCTGTAAATCCTCAAACATGTTGATAACCTGCGCCTGAATGGAAACGTCAAGCGCACTTACCGCCTCATCGCAGACAATAAACTGTGGTTTTACCGCAAGCGCCCGCGCAATCCCGATACGCTGTCTCTGACCGCCCGAAAACTCATGCGCATAGCGCGTCGCATGCTCGGCATTCAAGCCCACAAGCTCCATCAGGCCTAATATCTTCTCGCGGCGCTCGTTTTTATTTGAATACATCTTGTGCACGTCAAGCGGCTCCCCAATAATATCCTCTACCGTCATACGCGGATTTAGGGAAGAATACGGATCCTGAAACACCATCTGCATGTTTTTGCGGTACTCTGCCATATTTTTCGCGGTAATCTCATTGCCGTCAAACTTGACCGTACCCGAAGTCGGCTCATAAAGACGCAGAAGCGTACGACCGACCGTCGTCTTTCCGCAGCCCGACTCGCCAACAAGTCCCAATGTTTCGCCCGGTTTGATGTTGAATGATACACCATCCACCGCTTTGAGGGGCGTGGTTTTGAAAAATCCTGTCTTAATGGGGAAGTACTGCTTTAAGTCCTCCACCTCTATCAAATATTCACTGCTCATGACCGTCCCTCCTCCAGTGTGCCATCTTTCAGCTTCTTAAACGCAAGCCAGCATGACGCGAAATGCCCGTCAGGCATCTGCACCTGCGGCGGAACCTCCGTCAGGCAGATTTTCATCGCCTCGTCACAGCGCGTACAAAACGCACAGCCCTTTGGCATATTTAACAGATTAATCGGCGTACCCGCAATGGGAACAAGCCGCTCCTTACTGCCGTCCGCCTTCGGAACGGAACGCAGAAGCCCTTTCGTATACTCATGACCAGGACGGTAAAAAATATCCTCCGCCGTCCCGCGTTCACACACGCGGCCGCCATACATCACGATAATTTCATCACACATATCCGCAATCACACCCAAATCATGCGTTACCATAATAATCGCCATACCGAGCTTTTTCTGCAGTTCCTGCATCAGCTCCAAAATCTGAGCCTGAATGGTCACGTCAAGCGCCGTCGTCGGCTCGTCCGCAATCAGGATATCCGGCTCGCACGCAAGCGCCATGGCAATCATCACACGCTGGCGCATACCGCCTGAAAGCTCATGCGGATACTGCTTAATACGCTTTTGCGGCTCATTCACGCCCACAAGCTCAAGCATTTCAATTGCGCGCTCTTTCGCCTGCTGTTTGTTCTTATCCGTGTGGAGCAAAATTGCCTCCATCAACTGGTTTCCTATCGTAAATACAGGGTTAAGGCTTGTCATCGGATCCTGAAAGATAATGCTGCAGCACTTTCCCCTGAAATTTTTCATCTGTTTTTTATCATATTTCGTAATATCCTCGCCGCGATAGAGCACCTCACCGCTCACGATACGTCCCGTTGACGCCAAAATCTGCATAATCGAGTACGCCGTAACACTCTTTCCCGAACCGGACTCGCCCACAATGCCAAGGATTTTTCCGGGTGCCAAATTAAAGTTCACGCCGTTTACCGCCTTGACCTCACCCGACTCCGTAAAAAATGATGTATGTAAATCCTTTACCTGTAAAATGTATTCTTCACTCATTTTCAGCCTCCATTTATCTTAACATACGTTTCCTTATTTCTTGAGCTTCGGGTCAAACGCATCGCGCAGGCCGTCTCCGAGCAGATTAAGCGAAAGCACAATCAGACAGATAACAACTGCCGGAAAAATCAGCTTATACGGATAACTCTGAAGTCCCTCCCTCGCCGTATTTGCAAGACTTCCAAGCGACGGCATCGGCGCCTGTACACCCAGTCCGATAAAGCTCAGGTAACTCTCCGTAAAAATAGCCGACGGAATCTGCAGCGCAGTCGAAATTATGATAACGCTGATGCAGTTCGGAATAATATGCTTTGCAATAATCCTGCCGGTCTTCGCGCCCGTTGCTTTTGCCGCAAGCACATATTCATTGTTTTTAATCGTCAGAATCTGTCCGCGCACCAGACGCGACATGCTTACCCAATATAAAAGACCATACACGATGAACAGTGAAATCATGTTTACACCGAGGCTCTGAAAAGATGTGCCCTCAAGCTTTTCACCGAGTGTTTCATTCAAAACCACTGATAAAAGAATAATGACAAGCATGTCCGGCAGGGAATAGATAATGTCAACAATACGCTGCATAATCAAATCGACCTTACCGCCCATGTACCCCGAAATACTACCATAGAGCAAACCGATAATCAACACCAAAATACTGGCAAACAATCCGACCGCAAGCGATACCCTTGTACCGTATACAACACGGATAAAATAGTCACGGCACTGCGCGTCCGTTCCCATAATATGAGGAAAAACCTCGCCGCCTTCCGCGATATATTCCAGCTCGTTCTCCGAATACTCAAACGGCTTTAAATTTTTTGCCGTCTTGTCACGCCTTCCGTTGACGCTGATAATCTGCGAATAACTGTACGGCACGATATGCGGCGCGACAATAATCACGCTCATAATGAAAATCAATACAATAATACTGCCAACGGCAAGCGGATTTTTCATGAGCTTTTTCATACCGTCCTTAAAAAACGTGGTGGACTCGCTCATGACATCCTGCTGTTTTTTCTCCTCGTCCGTCGCTTTTTCAAAAACGGAATCATCGAAATGAAATTTTGATAAATCGACCTGTGCGCTCAGCACATTTCTTTTCATTGCGTTCTGTTCTGCCATTCCTATCTCCTTTCACTTCCACTTTCTAATCAAGCTTTATTCTGGGATCTACAATGCTATAGATAATGTCCGTAATCAAATTCATCGTTACCATGATAATCGCAAGGAACATCGTCGTTCCCATAATCATTGTATAATCACGGTTTGTAATGCTTGAAACAAATTTCGTGCCAAGTCCGCCGATTGTGAAAATATTCTCAACCACAAGACTGCCTGTCAGTATGTACGCAAGCATCGGTCCAAAATAAGTAATGACCGGAATCACCGCGTTTCTGAGCGCGTGCTTAAAAATAACCTTCCAGCCTGCCACACCCTTGGCATTCGCCGTACGGACATAATCCTGACTGAGCGCATCAAGCATACTTGTCTTTGTCAGACGCGTAATGTATGCCATCGGATACAGCGCAAGTGCAATCACGGGAAGAACATAGTGCGTCCTCTCCGGATCAAATACAGGCGACCATTTTAATATGATACAGAAAACATATAATAGCAGCGTTGCAAGCACAAAGCTTGGTACTGCGGTAAAAAGCGTGGTGATAAATACAATGAAGCGGTCTATGAATGTGTTTCTTTTGAGCGCCGCAATACTTCCAAGGATTAAGCCGACAATCGCTGCCGTCACCGCCGCCATTCCGCCAAGCTTTGCAGATATGGGGAACGATTCACCGATAACGGTGGAAATACTTCTTCCGGTCTTTAAAGAAACGCCCAAGTCTCCGTGAAGGAAATTTTTGATATAGATGATGAACTGCTCGCCGACAGGTTTATCGAGGTTATAACGCGCCTCCAAAACTTTTTTGACGGATTCACTCGGCGCTTTCTCCGAAGCGAACGGTCCGCCGGGAATTGCATTCATGGTAAAGAATGTAATTGCAGCGATAATAAACACTGTAGCGACAGCAAGAATGACTCGTTTGACGATGTATCGGAACATTCGTTTTCACTCCTATCTTTTCGTTTTTTCCGCATAATGTATGCGATGTACATTTGTATTGTCCAAATGCACACTTCCTTTACTATTTTGTCACAGTAAAATGAAAATACCGTGCTTAAAAACGCGATATTCTTTTTTATATTAGACTAATCAAAAAAATTTGTCAATATTGCGTGCATAGAAGAAACTGACAATTTCTGCATATCCATGCAGTTTTTATGCAGTATTACGCCTTATAACAATGCATTTCCTGTACCCTTTCCTATTTTAATTATCATTCTGTACAAAAAAACAATGGAATTTTCATGAATATTTTAAATAAATTTTATTTTTGTATTGACAAAGCGTGCAACATGTATTATTGTGTTAGTGTACTATTTATCTAATACACTTTAGGAAGGAGACGAATTTATGGCATGGGAATTAAATTCAGACCGTCCAATCTATGCGCAGATTTTGGAAAAGCTTCAGGTACGGATTGTATGCGGAACGTACAAGCCGGGAGAATGGCTTCCAAGCGTCAGGGATTTGGCGGCAGAGGCAAGTGTCAATCCGAATACCATGCAGCGTGCTTTTACGGAACTTGAACGCAGCGGGCTTGTCATAACACAGCGGAACATGGGACGCGTCGTGACGCAGGATGTACAGTTGATTGAAGCCGCAAAGCACCGGATGGCTGTCACGCAGATGAACAGCTTTTTTGAAAATATGCGCCAGCTTGGATATTCCGACGGCGAAATCATTTCACTGGTGAACCAGACAGCAAATACGGCAGACAACACAAATACTTAAATTTTCCAAGGGAAACTAAAAAGAGGAGGGACTATAGAATGAATGAACAATATATGAATGCAGCGCCGCTTCTGCAGATTAATGATTTGTGCAAACGCTATCCCGGCATGGGCAGCTATATGTCGGTGTTCCATATGAATCTGACCATTCCGCGCGGACGGATTATCGGATTATTAGGACCAAACGGCTGCGGAAAGACGACTTTAATCAAAATGATTAACGGACTGCTTGCGCCAACAAGCGGAACGGTATATATTAACGGTATGTTTCCGGGCGCACAGAGCAAGCGCGTGATTTCCTATCTGCCCGAGCGCACTTATCTCGACAACGGCATGAAGGTACGGCAGATGGTAGATTATTTCGGCGATTTTTACGAGGATTTTTCAAAGGAAAAGGCATACTCCATGCTGGAATCCCTCGGCATCAGCCCGGAGGCAAGGCTGAAAACACTCTCAAAAGGCACAAAGGAGAAGGTACAGCTTATCCTTGTGATGAGCCGCAATGCCGAGCTTTATATCCTTGATGAGCCAATCGCGGGCGTGGACCCTGCCGCAAGGGATTATATTTTACGTACAATTATCACGAATTACAATCCGAATTCTACGATTATATTGTCAACACACTTGATTTCCGATATTGAAAACGTGCTTGACGATGTGATTTTTATGAAAAACGGTTCGCTGATGCTCTACACCTCGGTAGATGCCATCAGAGACCAGCAGAATAAATCCGTGGACGCTTATTTCAGGGAGGTATACGCATGTTAGGAAAACTGATGAAATACGAATGGAGGGGACTTCGCCTTCCGCTTTTGATTATGCTTGGCATTTTGGGCGGTACGACCTTGCTCACATGTGCGATTATTTTTACGATAAATCCCAAAATGGACAATGTTTCCGCAGGATTTTCGACAATGTCGCTTGTCCTTTGTATCCTGCTTTACTATTTCGGCATTATTGGCTGCTCCGTCGGAACCATGCTGATTATTGCCATACGGTTCTATAAAACGACCTACACGGATCAGGGATACCTGACACATACGCTGCCCGTTACGTCCACGACGCTTCTTGCGGCAAAGACGATTACGGCTGTTCTATGCTATTTGGCGATGCTTGCGGGGATATTTGCCACAATTATGATTATACTTGGCGCGATTTATATCCATGTCAGCAATCTTTCCGGGTATGACAAGGTTTATATCGACCGCATGGTTGGCGAGGTGTTATCGGAAATGTCAATGTCCTTCCGGGAGGATTACGGCATCAGCCTTGGCGGTTTTATTACATTTTATACCGTCTTTATGATTATCGCCTGCATCTCATCCATTATGATTATACTTGGCTGCGTATCCCTTGGACAGCTTTACACAAAGCACCGCATTATCGGCGCAATTATCGCTTACTTTGCGATTGTCAGCGTTCAGCAGGTAATCTCTTACATCGCCATGCTGCCGACCTACTCCAAAATGCTCCGGGCGGAGGCGCTTTCAGAGACAATACCAATGTTTGAGGTTATTTCGCCCACAATGATAATCTCACTGCTTTGGGCAGTGGTTGTTTCGGTGATTATGCACATTATCAATCTGCATATGATGACAAAGCGGCTGAATTTGGAATAATTTGGATGAATTTGTAATAAAGAAAGAATTAAAAAGGAACGCTTCCGGACAAAACGGGAACGTTCCTTTCTGCCTGTTGTTTTATATTTACTGTTTTACAAGGATGTCCACAGCCTCCCTGTCGTTTAAGAGCTCCACCCTGGTATGCTTTCCTCCGTACTCGCCGTCAAGCGTCCATGCAACTTCCTCCTCCGATTCAAATATCAGCTTTCCCGACTTGAAATTGTACATATATTTTGTGTCAATATCCGCTATCGCAAGCGCCGCCAGTATCGAATTGAGTTCCATCGGATTTTTGGGTACTTTAATTAAGGTCACTTCAAACAGCCCGTCGTTTAAATCAATATCGCCCTTAAAAACATTTCCCGCGATACTCTTGAAGCCGCCTATCGAATGTGAGTTTGTCACCATTCCGAAAATAAAATTGCCCTCAATCACTTCCTCCCCGCCGTTTTCTGACACATATGTCACTTTTAACGAATAGGATTTGATATTGGCAAGCTGTTTGACGCCCTCCAATAAGTATGCCATATGCCCAAGCATGTTCTTCATTTCCTGCGGCGTCTCATAGGAAACCTCCGTAAAAATCCCAAACGCCGCAACATAGATGAAGATATCCTTGTTGAAGCGTCCGACATCACACGAAAACTCCTTTCCCTGTACAATGAGCTCCGCTGCCTTCTTCATCGTTGACGGGATTTTCAGGCTCTTCGCAAAATCATTGGTGCTTCCCGCCGGAATATATCCAATCGGCGTCCTAAAACCGGACCGTATCATGCCTGTGACAATTTCGTCAAGCGTTCCGTCGCCGCCGCTGCACACCACAAGCTCATAGTCCTTGTCGCGCTCCTGTGTCAGCCGTTTCGCATCCCCGCGGCTTTGCGTGGGATACACCGTCACCTCGTATCCCGCCTTCACAAGAATATCCGTAATCTCCAAAAGATGGTTTTTAATCAGTCCCTTTCCCGAGTGGGGATTTAATATAAATAATGCTTTCTTACTCATTTCTCTTTTCCTTTTATACTGTCCGCCAATTCACTGAGCTTCCGAAGCCTGTGATTTACCCCCGATTTTCCAACGGGGGGAACGAGATAACCTCCAAGCTCCTTTAGCGTCGCATCTGGATATTCCAGCCTGATTTCTGCCATTTCCCTCAGGTTTTCACTCAAATTGTCCAATCCGTAATGCTCCTTAAGATACACAATATCCGCAATCTGTTTGTTTGCCGCACTGACGGTCTTTGAGATATTGGCTGTCTCACAGTTCACCTGCCGGTTGATTGCATTGCGCATATCCTTCAAAATCCGCAGATTCTCCAAATTCATCAGGCAGTTATGCGCACCCATCACATTCAGAAGCTTAACGATATCCTCGCTCTCCTTAATATATACAATGGTATAGCGTTTTCTTAGCACCGTCTTTGCCGTAATCTCATACTTTTGCATGGTCTCAATCAGTTTTTGGGCGTGGCGTTCATCCTCGCAGACAAACTCCAAATGATATCCTTTTTCGGGATTACTCATAGAGCCTGTCTCCAAAAAGGCATCCCGCAGAAACGCTCTCGCGGAATTTTTGGGAAACGTCTTTTTCTCCAGCTCATTCTTGATTTCTCCTGAAAATGACATAATGACTCCTTTTTTAACCAAGCGTGTCGCGGTGGCGTAAGGTCAGCCCGTAATCGCCCTTATCCTTAAGCCGTTTATAAAGCTCGCCCGCAAGCGTCACACTGCGGTGCTGTCCGCCAGTACATCCTATGCCTATCACAAGCTGGTATTTCCCTTCCTTAATATAATTCGGAATCAGAAATTCAATCATATCCGTAAGCTTATTTATAAATTCATGCGCCTCAGGAAAGCCCATCACATAATCCTGAACCTCTTTGTCAAGTCCCGTCTTCTTCTTTAATTCATCAATATAAAACGGGTTCGGCAGAAAGCGCACATCGAACACCAGATCGGCATCCTGCGGAATACCATGCTTAAAACCAAACGAAATAATATTTACCATAAGGCTGTTGTACGCCTGACCACTCACAAAAATCCTGTCAAGCTCCATTTTGAGTTCCCTTGTCAAAAGGTTCGTCGTATCAATCACGTAATCCGCCACTTTTCTGATGCTGTCAAGCAGCTCCCGTTCACGCCGGATGCCGCTCATCAAATCCCCGTCAATGGAAAGCGGATGAATACGCCTCGTCTCCTTATAGCGTTTCAGCAGCACATTGTCCGATGCCTCAAGAAACAGAATCTCAAAGGTATAGCTCAAACGGAGCCTTATAATGAGCTGGTTTACGTCCTCAAACGACTGATCCGTCCTGACATCCAGTCCCAATGCCACCTTTTGGATTCCGTTATCCGGCATTGCAAGCAGCTCCATAAACTTTTCAATCAAAGGCACAGGCATATTGTCGGCGCAGTAAAATCCCGCGTCCTCCAGCATCTTCATCGCTGTTGATTTTCCGCCTCCGCTCATACCCGTTACAATCACAAACCGCATCTGAAACCAAACCTGCCTTTCTGTTGGTATTTTTCATCATTCATCAAATTCACCCAAACAAATGACCTCCGTCTCAAGCGTAACGCCCGAACATTCCTTCACCTTTCTTTGCACTTCCCGGATAAGCGCGTAAATATCGGCAGATGTGGCATTTTCCCTGTTAATCACAAAACCGCAGTGCTTATCCGAGACCTGTGCGCCGCCGACGCAAAACCCCCTTAAGCCCGCGTCCTGTATCAGCTTCGCCGCAAAATACCCCTCGGGACGCTTAAAGGTCGAACCCGCACTCGGATATTCCAGCGGCTGTTTTGCACGTCTTCTTGCCGCCAAATCATCCATCTTTTCCCTGATTTTTGAAGCATCCCCCTTTTGCAGCACAAGCTTTGCCTCAAGGACAATCCAATCCGCTTCCTTTAAAAGACTGTGACGGTATCCAAAGCGCATTTCCTCCACTCCCTTTTGGACAATTCCGCCCTGATAATCAATGAGCGTGACGCTTTTTACCACCTGGCGCATTTCGCCGTCATAAGCGCCCGCATTCATCACAATCGCTCCGCCGAGGCTCCCCGGAATGCCTGCCGCAAACTCAAATCCAGTCAGGGAATGGTCAAGCGCCGCCCTTGCAATCTGCGATAGCGTTGCCGCCGCGCCGCAGATAAGCGTCGTTCCTTCCACACGAATATCGCCAAAGCCTTTGGCAAGATGAACCGCCACACCCCGAAGTCCTTTGTCGCTTACAAGAAGATTGCTCCCGTTTCCAATCAGGTAAAAGCGTTCTCCCTTTAGCAGTTCTAACGCTCTTTTCAGCTCCTCAACACTTGAGGGTTCCGCAAACACGTCAACCGCACCGCCTGTCTTAAAGGTTGTATGCAGTGACATCGGCTCCTTTGTAGAAACGCGTCCTCCTGCAAGAACGCGGGATAATTCATGAATTAATTCTTTTTTCAACAAATCCAACCTCTGCAATCATTTATTATTATTCCAACACAAGCTTTGCCGCACCGTAAATTCCTGCGTCATTGCCAAGCGTAGCAAGCTTAAACGTCACGTTCTGGCAGGCATGGAAAGCATATTTTTCATAATTCTTTGCGATATAGTCGAACAAAATTTCGCCTGCCTTCGACACTCCGCCGCCAATCACAAACACTTCCGGATTGACAACTGCTGCAATTACGGCAAATCCCTTTCCAAGGTAAGCGCCGAACTCCTCCGCAATTTCACAGGCAACCTTATCGCCCTCCTTCACCGCATCAAACACTGCCTTCGCGCTTAATGCATCCTGCTCCTGCGCACTCCTTAGCACACTGTCTTCCTTTGACACTGCAAGTCTGCGCTTTGCAAGGCGCACAATTCCGCTCGCGGAGCCATACTGTTCAAAGCACCCGTGATTACCGCATCCGCACGCGTCCGGCTCGTCATCCACAAGATGCATATGTCCGATTTCGCCGCCTGCCCCCCTTGAACCCGTGACAATCTTTCCGTTTGAAATAATTCCTCCGCCAATACCCGTTCCGAGTGTTGCAAGCACAATGTCCTTATAGCCCTTTGCACCGCCGCACCACATCTCGCCAAGTGCCGCCACATTGGCGTCATTTCCCGCTTTTACGGGAACGCCAAGAAGACCGCCCAGCGTTTCGTTGATGTTAAACACACCCCATCCAACATTGACTGCGCGGTAGACCATACCCGCGTCGTCAACCGGTCCCGGTACGCCGATGCCTACGCCGATAACCTCTTCCCTCGCAATCCCACGCTCCTTCATTTTTGCCTGCACTGCGTCCGCAATATCGGGGAGAATATTTGTTCCGCCATTCTCCGTTCTCGTAGGAATTTCCCATTTTTCAAGGACCTCTCCTTTCGGCGAAAAAAGTCCGATTTTTACCGTTGTCCCACCTAAATCTACTCCAAAACAATACTTACCCATTCGCTTTAATCTCCTTTTTACATTTCATCTTCCCTAGGCTTTGACAGTGAATTCTGCACACGCTGATACAGTTCCTGCGCCGCGTTGTAACCCATCTTTTTCTGACGGTGGTTGACTGCTGCCGACTCGCAGATAATCGCAAGGTTTCTTCCCGGTCTAATAGGGATGTTGTGGCAGACCACCTTATTTCCAAGATATTCCGTATAGTTTTCCTCAAGACCAAGACGGTCGTAATTTTTCTCTTTGTCCCAGTCCTCCAGACGTATGACAAGGTTAATGTTTGTGGTGTCCATAACGCTCTGCACACCATAAAGCGTCTTTACATCTATGATACCGATACCGCGCAGCTCGATAAAATGCCTTGTGATGTCAGGCGCTTTTCCGACCAGCGTATCATCACTCACTTTCCTGATTTCCACCACGTCGTCCGACACCAGTCTGTGTCCTCGCTTAATCAGCTCCAGCGCAGCCTCGCTTTTACCGATGCCGCTCTCGCCCGTAATCAGCACACCTTCGCCGTAAACATCGACCAGCACGCCATGCACGGAAATGCACGGTGCAAGCTCAACATTGAGCCACCGGATAATCTCCGCCATAAACGCCGATGTCGGCTTGCTTGTTTTTAGAAGAGGGACATTGTTTTTCATCGCACATTCGACAAAAAGAGGATCCGGCATCAGGTTTCTGCAAAAAATGATGCACGGCGTCTTTTCCGAAATGACACGCGGATAAACCTCTCTTTTTTTCTCGTCGCTGATGTGCTCCATATAAGAGTATTCCACAAAACCGATAATCTGCGGCCTTGTTTCTTCAAAATGTTCAAAATACCCCGAAAGCTGGAGCGCAGGACGGTTAATATCCGGCTGGTGGATTTTGATGCTCGAAACGTCAATCTCAGGAGTGAGATTGGTGAGCTTGAGTTTTTCGATTACGCGTTCAATGCTTACACTTGACATGTTCACTTTCCTCGTTCTTTCTATATATAACTATATAAATTCATTTGCCTTTATTCTAACATATTATTGTCAGAGGTGCTATGTCTTTTTTCAGGTTACGCCGTGTTGTGCTCCCTTCCGCAAAACCTAAAAGCGCGGATACGTGGCAAGCGTATGGAACGCCAAATCAATCGTGGGATTATTCACCCTGTCAACCACGGATTTTACAAGCCTCCTGCCCATCTCCTCGATACGCACATCAACCGTAACAATATCGTTTTTGAAAAAATCAGACTCAAGTGTATTGTTAAATCCTGTGATTACCGTATTTTTCACCGCCTGCGCATCCCGCTGGAGCAGCGCGAGCGACACATGCTTTGCCACGTCGTCATCCTCACAGACAATTGCGTCGGGGATATAGGGCATGTTGTTTATAATTTCCTCCACCACTGCATAGCTGAAGCTATCCTGACCAAGCGGATGTGTGTACTGGATTTTTGCGTCAAGCTGTATCCTGTTTTGGTTGCAGGCATTCAGAAAACCAAGGTACCTTGCCTGTATCATGCGCGAACCTTCCGCATAGCCGATGTATCCCAGCCGCTGGCAACCCTTCTGTGAAATAATATAATTCGTCAGGCGGTTCATGGAATAAAAGCCTTCCATATTTACAATATCGCCAAGCTCAATATATTCCTGCGCATTGACGGGGGTATTGAAAAACGTCATCGGAAGCTTTACCCTGCTGACGCCTTTTACAAATTTAATCGGAAAAATACAAAGAAAAATAATTCCCTTCACGTCATCAGCTATCAGCCGCAGCGTTTCGCTGCCATCCTTATCGTTTTCATCGACAACGTGCAGCTGCATACGGTAGCCCTCGTCATTTACCGCACTGCTGATTCCGGCAAGCGCCCTCGTCCAAAAAACGGACTGCATATGGTTAAACAGCACCAAAATCGTGCCGGTGTTAACTTTTCTGTGAATGCTCCTGACTTCCTCCAACAGGTTTTCGTCCAGCTTTGCATATCCCATCTGCCACGCCTTCTGCACCACCGCCTGTTTCGTCTGCGGGGAAACAAGACCTCCGTTGAGTGCCTTTGCAACCGTATTGCGGCTTAAGCCCATCTGTGCCGCAATATCCTGTATTGTCACTTTTTTCATCTGTAGCCTGCAGCTCCTTTCCTCTCTGACCGCTTTATTTGCATGCATTTTTTTGGTATTCCTTCTAAAGCGGTAAAATTTTCAGAAATTAGTGATAATATTTTGGTAATTATAGACATTATATCATTGATTGCTTCTCTTTATAGTATAAGTACCGCTCAATTATTTGTCAATTTGTGTATACTTTTTTTACAAATTTTAGCTTTTGCGACGGCGTTTTTGCACACAAAAAGAATAGGCAAAGGCTTCCATTATCCGACCTGACCGTAAATCTGACCGTAAAATTCTGACAGACTGTCCATATATTTACGCTTCGTGTCCATAGAAGGATGCACATACCGGTTCAGTGTAATCTGCACATCCGAATGACCCAGCATTTCACTCAGGCTTTTCACATCCATGCCGTCCTCGATACAGTTTGTGGAAAATGTATGACGCAGGATATGAAAGTTCATATCAGGCAGACCTGCCTCTTTTAATATCCCCTTGAAATGATACTGCATTGTCCTTGGCTCCATTGGTTTATTGCCGCCGAATATATATTCCTTTCCGTTTTGGAATTTTGCGAGCAGCTCAGACAGCATGGCAGACAGCGGTATCTCCCTTATGGAGTGTTCACTTTTAGGAGCTGTTTCCATAAGAATTGTTTTTGTCCGGTAGCCTTCGGCATAAAGCCGCTGTACCGTCCGGTTCACTGCAAGAATTTTATTTTCAAAATCGATATCCGTCCATTTGAGTGCACATAATTCGCCAAGCCTCAAGCCTGTAAGCAATACCAGCAGTACTGCCATTTTAAACAAATTCATCTTACAGTAAAGAACCGGTATCAGCAGCCTCTGCTCCCCCCTCGAAAGTACCTTTACGGGCTTGTTATGGTATTCGGAATCAGGATTTCCCAAGGGGGTTATCATCAGGGAGTAATGGACAGATGCATATTTCAGAATCTGTTTTAATACACTGTAAACGCTTTTGCGTACACTGTCCGATGATGCATCAGACAGCCTTTCCCGCACAAAGGAATCTGTCATTTGGTCCAGTGCGGCATCTTCAAATCGTTCTTCAACGTATTTCTGATAAACAAGACTGTACTTTATATAAGTAGAGGGCTTTCTTTTTTCCTTAATCTGCGCGAGCCAGCCCTGTGCCGCTTCCGCAAAGGCAATTTCGGTTCCATCTTTTTCAATTTGATCCTTTATCAAATTTTTCTTCGCAGTCATTTTTTGCTGTACCTCTTCATAATTTTTTCCATATACGGAATAATAAACCCTTTTTCCTTTTTCTGCACTGTATACAGAATAGCGCCCCTCCCAACGTCCGTCTTTCCTTTTCCTTATGTTTTCACCGTGTCTTGCCATAAATCAACTTTCCTTTCTTTTCACAAAGTCACACTGTCAATTACCAAAATATGACCATAATAGTTTTTATCTCTCTTTTTTTACAATAAAGTTGAACTTGCTGACAAGTTTCCTTTGGGCGTCCATGTTTTATGATGAAAAAAGAGCTGCTATTCGGTGCAGCCCTTTTCCGTTTTCTTCTTTATAAGGTTTTAAAATAACGTATTTTATTTTAATGTGTTCTAGTTTATTTCATCTGTAACATTTTTTCGTAACGTGTGATATTTATAATGGTTGTGCCGGTCATCCGTTTCCGTATGTGAAATTTTTCCTGCATTTTCAAACTTGATTTTTCCATTTTCCCTCTCATTTCAAATAACACGTGATACTATACTGTATTTTCAGTACTTATACAGCTATTGCTTTATTGGGCAAAAGTTTCATTTTTCTGCAATATTTGCATTTATGCATATATGCAGGCGCATTCTGTTTCCTGGCAGACAGTTGCTGCCGTTATTTTTCTCCCGTCATTCCTTTTTCATGGAGCAGACTCATTTTAAGCTCATAATAGTCCGGCGTCATATCCATATAATGTACATGGGGGTTGATAAAGCGCTGTTCCTCTTCCCATATTTCCTCGCTCAGCTGCTTCTTCACATAGTCGCGGATTTGTTCCAGTGCCGGAAGCTCGTACACTCTCTTACCGTTTTCAAACACTTTAATCTGCAAAGATTTTGCGGTACAGTTGGTAAATTTAAGATTACGCCAGGGCATCTGCGGATCCACAAACCGGAAATCTTTACTTAAGTCAATTTCCTCATCGGCTTTTGCAATCAGGTCTGCTTTTGCCTTTCCTTTTTGGTCATAAATCCGGTATACTTTTTTCAGTCCCGGGTTCGTGATTTTTTCCACGGTTCCCGAAATCTTAATGCGCGGTACAAATGTGCCATTTTCCTCAACCGCCGCAATTTTATAAACCGCCCCCAAAAGTGCAAGCGTGTCATCCGAATAATCGCTTGTCGCGCCCGTAATCAGACGCTCGCCCACGCCATAGCTGTCAATACATGCCTTTTGCGTGTTCAAGGAAGAGATTGTATGCTCGTCCAGACTGTTTGACACGATAATTTTACAGTCGTCAAGCCCTGCCTCATCGAGCATTTGGCGTACCTTGATTGACTGGTACGCGAGATCGCCGCTGTCGATACGGATGCCCTTAAGACGCTTCCCCATCGGCTCCAGAATTTCATGCGCTACGCGGATTGCATTCGGAATGCCCGACTGCATGGTATCGTAAGTATCCACCAAAAGCACGGTATTGTCGGGATAGTTTACGGCATAATTTTTGAACGCCTCGAACTCATCCTGATAATACATCACCCAGCTATGTGCCATTGTCCCGCTCACCGGAATGCCAAACATCTGTCCCGCAAGCACGGTCGCAGTTCCTGCCGCACCGCCTATGTAGGACGCCCTTGCGCCGTATACCGCGGCATCCATATTGTGTGCGCGCCTTGCGCCAAAATCCGACACCAGCTTTCCTGCCGCCGCTTTCACAATACGCGCCGTCTTTGTCGCCACAAGCGACTGGTGATTGACCTGTGCCAAAATTGCCGTCTCGACTATCTGCGCATCAATCAGGGGCGCTACTACCGTCATAATCGGTTCATTTGGGTACATGATGGTGCCCTCCGGAAAGGAATAAATATCTCCGTGAAACGTAAAATCCTTTAAATAGTCCAAAAACGCGTCCGTAAAAGTATTCAGGGAGCGCAGGTATGCAACGTCTTCCTCTGAAAAGTGAAGGTTTTCAATATACTCCACAATCTGCTCAAGTCCGGCAAAAATCGTAAAACCGCCTCTGTCGGGATTCTTTCTGTAAAACACGTCGAACGCCACCCGTGATTCCATGTCACCGTCATTGAAATAGCCATTCGCCATCGTAAGCTCGTACAAATCCATTACCATTGTAAGGTTTCTTTTATCCGCCTGTTTCATCATTCTTTCTATTTCCTTTCCGTTATCATTCAATACCCTTTTTACAATTTTTATGCCTGCAAAATACCTTCATTCTGATTATAACAGATTTCCATCATTTTTACACCCTAAAATTTTGTCCTTTGCAGACCGGATGCCAAGGTCTTTTGCAACCGCATTTTACCGGATAAAAAAAGATACATCCCTGACAGGATATACCTTTCTTTTCGCACCTTTTACAGTATCGTCTTCTATTTCCACGGCTTACATATGCTCATTGATAAACGCCTTCAGCTTCTCCTTTGACTGGAATCCTACGCTCCTGCCGGCAATCTCGCCATTTTTAAAAATAACAAGCGCGGGGATATTCTGAATGCCATACTTTAACGCAAGCGCGTCATTCGCATCGACATCCGCATTGAAAAAGGCAAGCTTTCCCGTAAACTCCTCGGATATTTCCTCAAGCACGGGCGCAAGCATCTTACACGGGCCGCACCATGTCGCGGAAAAATCAACCAGTGCAAGGCTGCTTTCCAAGGCTTCACTCATATTGTTATCTTCGATTTTCTTTACCATAATAAACCTCCATTTGACCGCAGCTTTCTTGTCGTTTCACTTTATAAAAACTGCCTGTCCATATTCTTTGTATATTTTTCGTTACGTATTTAATAACATTTGTTATTCCTGTATCAGACCAAGGTCTCCAAGCTCTTCCGGTGCCTCAACGGAAGTCTCTGCATTCTCTGCCTTGCCTTCCGGATCATACTCCTGCTTTTCTTCCTCGTCATCCCATAGGGAATCATACTTTTCCTTCTTTTTCCGGTTCATTTTGTTGAGCATCGCAAGATTCTTTGCAGCAAGATACAGCTCCATGCTATATTCCATCACCTTTTTTTCATCGGAAGCTGGAACCCTTGCACCCTTACCGATGCGCCTTGCCGTCTCCAAAATCCTGCTCATCTCCACAGCGGCATCCTGCATCGCATCCTTCTGCTGTTTGGAAACCTCCGCATTAAAAACAGATACATATTGTTCTGTCAGCCTGTCAAGCACCTCCTGATTCTCATCAAACTTTTCATTCAGCGCTCCAATCGTAAGCTCCAAGGTTGCCGCCCCATTCGCATAAATCTCCTTTTTCTCCGGATCAAAAGCAGTCCTGACCTTCCTGTCAGCCTCCTCCTTCTTTTTGACGAGTTTTCTGCGCCGATCAATAATGGCTGCCCGCTGCGCCCGATACAGCTTTGTTGCTTCCCCGACTTTCATAAAATCACATCCTTTTGAAACGCTTCCACTATCCTTGTGTCACAATTATTTTTTCCCCGGACTTTTCTTCGTCAGCCTCATCAGGGTTCTTATCGGTATTTTCCGTCTCCTCCTTCGGCTCAAGCAAATCCCCGATTTCCTTTTCTTCCTCCTCGTCCTTTTTCTCCTCGGAATCTACATGGTCTATATCGTTGCGCTCATCAATTAAATCCTTTACCTCATCTTTAAGCTTCTGCGAATCCTCGTCAAGCCTGCCCTGTGAAGCCTCGTTGAAAGCAGCATCCACAGCCGACTGGATCATGCTGTCCCTCGTCTCCTCCATACCCTGAAGCGGATTGGCTTTTATGTGCTCGCTTTTACACTCCTTGGCATCCCTGATCATCTGCTGACCGCGCCGTCGGTAATCGGCATAATCGCTGTCTGATACAATCATACTACGGTATCTGTTTAATGCCTCTTCCTTTTCTTCCTCGGAGTGGCCCCTGCCTAGCAGGATTTCCAATTCGGCAGATGCTTTTGGCGCCATTTTCAAGCCATAGCTCATTACAGCTTCCCTTTTTTCCGCATCTGAAGTATTCTCGTCATGAAGCAGCTCTTTTAAGCTTTTCGCCTCATCCAATACCTTCTGAGCAATCTCATCTGCACGGGCAAGATAGCTGTATCCGTCCTCACTCAACTGATTAATGATACCCACTACATCCAATTCGCGCTTTCTCGAAGAAGCCGCAAACTGTGTTGCCGAATCCGCGATTGTATCACTACCGCCGTCATCGCCTGATTTTGTGCCCTCACGCTCTTCTTCCGCTTTCTCAGACTCCTCAATGCTCTTTAGCATAATCAGCAAATCTCGGTTCCCCTGATCAATCTCATCCTGCATTTCCGACGACTGCATTGCCATCCGCTGTGCCTCTTTTGCCCTCTTTTGATTTTCCTCCTGCTGCTTTTGTTTCTGCTCGCTTATAGCGCGGATTGCGTCCTGCTTTTTTTGGATGGTTTCCAAATCCTCCCCTGCCATATTGGAGTTTCTCATTGATTTTATAGTCTTATCTATTTCCTTAATCAAGTCGTAATATTCACTCTGCGTTGCCTCTGACAGCTCTTTTTCATCCGCCTCCTGCCGCATCATCCTCTCAGCTTTCAGTAACTGTACACTCTTTTGTGCATGTCCGTCTGACTGCTCACTGAGCCTTCTTCCCTCTTTTGAAATCGTAACCCTGCACTGCGGTCCGTCAAAAGGTCCGTTCTGCGTCTGCACATGCTGACGTTTCTCCTGCGCCGCACTGCCAAGCGTTATATTCATATTATTATCTGTAAACATTCTGATTTGCATAAAAATCCCTCCTCATTCCGTTGAGTTTTTGCGCAATTCCATTTGCTTCTTTTATCCTATATATTTATATCGGCAAAATATCTTCCTTTTTTTACCCTTTTCGAACAACCATTTCAACAAATAACAATCCTTCCTGAAAAAAGCAAAAACAGGAGTACCTCTGCAGCCGGCAGATACTCCTGTTTTTTAATACTATCGTTTTAAAACGTTATTCTTTCCATAACCTCCGGCAGTTTGACGAACTCCGTCAGCACGTAATCGGGCGCCTTTGCCTCGCCAAAACCGTACGACGCATATACAAACGGGATTCCCGCCACTCTTGCCGATTCCTCGTCGCCCGCAGTATCACCGACGTAAACCGCCCGCGTCACACCGTTTCGCTTCATAATAAGCTTATTATTCTCACCCTTCGGCAAAAGGTTATTCCCCCAGCACTCGATATCGTCAAAACACTTTTCAAGCCTGTGCGCTTTGATAAAGCTCTCAACATACCCCTTTTGGCAGTTGCTGACCACAAAAAGCTTATAGTCCTTTTTGAGCGCAAGCAGCGTCTTTTCAAGCTTCGGATATAAAATACCCCCGTGCTCGCTCAAATACTGGTTTTCCAGCGCACAGCACTCGTCCAAAAGCATCTGCTGCTTTTCCTGTGGCACATCAGGAAACAGTCTGGCTCCAATCTCCGTCATTGGCAGCCCCAGACAGCCGCTCAACTCCTCAGGCGAAATCGGCTCCTTCCTGCATTCCGGATGGTTTGACACAACCTGATTCCATGTCAGTAAAATGCCTCCTACCGCATCCCACATCGTTCCGTCCAAATCAAATATTATTGCTTCTGCTTTCATCATAACTCTCCATTCCTGTCAAAACCTGCAAACTTGGGCGCAGACACAAGTTTGCCCAATGAAACTTAGATTTTCTTAACCGGCGTCCTTTGGCGGCTTAGAAAATCTTTTCATTGTATCTCTGCTCCCGAAGGCATCGGCTTTTCAGCGGTCATCAGCGCAAGCCTGCCGTCCGCATCCTCCGCGCACAAAAGCATTCCCTCCGACATCACGCCCGCAAGCTTTGCCGGCTTTAGGTTCACAAGCACCATTACCTTTTTGCCGACCATCTCTTCCGGCGTATAATGCGCCTTAATCCCTGACACAATCTGTTTCACCTGCGAGCCAATCTTTACCTGACTGCATAAAAGCTTCTTTGACTTCGGCACCGCCTCGCACGAGATAATCTCGCCAATCTGGAACTGCATTTTCGCAAAGTCCTCATACGTGATTTCCTCTTTCGGCTCCATGTCCATAACAGTATTGTCACTGCCGTCATTATTTATGACACTCGTGTCATTTTTCTGCGGATTACCGCCACCTGCCTCTGCCTGCTGCTTTTTTGCAATTTCCTCAACCTTTTCATCAATCTCCTTCGGTTTCAGACGTGCAAACAAAATCTCCGGCGTGTCCGTAACTTTCGTTCCAGACACATAAACGCCAAAAGTTTTTGTTGAATCAAAATCCCGAATATCACTGTTTAACTGCTTCATAATCCGTGCGGCTGTATTGGGCATAAACGGCTCAAGCAAGCCTGCCCCAATCGAAATGCTTTCCACAAGATTATACAGCACCGTCGCAAGCCTGTCCCTTTTCGCCTCGTCCTTCACAAGCACCCACGGCTGTGTCTCATCAATATATTTATTGCAGCGCTTAAACAGGTTGAAAATTTCCGTCAATGCATCGGCAACACGCAGACCGTCCATCTTCGCCTCAACCTTATCATACGTCCCTGTCACAACTTTCTTTAAATCCTCGTCCACTGCCTCCGCAACGCCCTTATCCGTAACCACGCCGCCAAAATACTGGTTGCTCATGGAAATCGTTCGGTTGACAAGATTTCCAAGCGTATTTGCAAGGTCGGAATTCAACCGCTCCACCATCAAATCCCACGTAATCGATCCATCATTTTCAAACGGCATTTCATGCAGCACGAAATAGCGCACCGCGTCCACGCCAAATATCTCCGCAAGGTCATCCGCATACATAATATTTCCCTTTGACTTGCTCATTTTGTCATTGTTCTGCAAAAGCCACGGGTGCCCGAAAATCTGATGCGGCAGCTCCTCACCCAACGCCATCAGGAAAATCGGCCAGTAAATCGTGTGGAAACGGATGATATCCTTTCCTATCAAATGCAGATCGGCAGGCCAAAGCTTCTTAAACTGCTCCGTGCTGTTTCCATCCGCGTCGTATCCAATCCCCGTAATATAATTTGTCAGCGCGTCAAGCCATACATAAACGACATGCTTATCGTCAAAATCAACCGGAATGCCCCACTGAAAAGAAGTACGCGAAACACATAAATCCTGTAAACCCGGAAGAAGGAAATTATTCATCATCTCATTCTTTCTTGACACAGGCTGGATAAACTCGGGGTGCTTATTAATATGGTCAATTAACCGGTCCGCATATTTGCTCATTTTAAAGAAATAAGCTTCTTCCTTTGCAGGCTTCACCTCACGCCCGCAGTCGGGGCACTTACCGTCCACAAGCTGCGACTCCGTCCAAAACGACTCACAGGGCGTACAGTAAAGTCCCTCGTATGCACCTTTATAAATATCGCCCTGCTCATAAAGGCGCCTGAAAATCTTTTGTACCTGTTTTTCATGAAAACCGTCCGTTGTCCGGATAAACTTATCATAGGAAATGTCCAGCATATCGCACAAGCCTTGTATAACGCCCGCTATTTTATCCACAAATTCCTTCGGCGTCACGCCTGCTTCTGCTGCCTTCAGCTCAATTTTCTGCCCATGCTCGTCCGTTCCCGTTTGGAAAAAAACATCATAGCCGTCTTTTCTTTTATACCGCGCAATGCTGTCCGCAAGCACGATTTCATAATTATTTCCGATATGCGGCTTGCCTGACGTATAGGCAATCGCCGTTGTAATATAATATTTCCCTTTATTCTGCATTAATTTTCATCGCCTTTCTTTGTTTCGTTCGTTCTTATTAATATTAACGCCCATTTTATCATAAGAAGCGGCTTTTGTAAACTCCGCGTGCCTTTTTTGGCAGTTCAAAAACACGGCAGTTCCTTGTCAGGAGCTGCCGCGCTTGCTTAAAGTAAGGTATATTCCATCATTTCGTACAACAGCCTTGCGCCTTCCGTAATCTCCGCAGGAAGCAGTGCCCTTGCGACACATTTCGGTTCCGCCGACGCATCATCCTCCCGTTTCAGATAGGCATAATCTCCCTCAAGGCTGTCCACCGTGTAATAAATCCTGTCCAACAGCATAGCAATATCCTTTATGCCAGAACCGCTTTGACTGCCGCAGCGATTTTTTCATCCTTGCAGTTTGCAAAGAAGTATTCCTGAAACTTCTCGCCACTTAACGCACCCTTACAAAGCTCCCTGTCAAGCTTCGGCAGAATGTCGCAAAGGTCGGCATGTGTCACGGTCTTTACCTCGTCAAGGATTTTTTTGTTTCTCTGCTCCGGTACAACGCGCTCCTTCGGGTATCCGCCGCCACCCGGTGTGCAGAAGAGCTTTTCGAATATATATTCAAGGTTTAACTCCCCGCCCCATCCGAAGTTTTCCGCAAAGGGAAGCGCCACGCAGTTTCCGTCATTTACCTGTGAGAAGAGATAAGCGTCAAGCGGTGACTCGATATGTCCGCAGAGCACCTTCGGGAATGCATTGCAGGCAAGCATTGCGCCTTCGCCCGTACCGCAGCCCGTGATAACAAAATCCGCGGCGCCTGAATTTAATAAAACCGCGGCGAGAATGCCGTTCTGCACATAAGTAAGCTGATGCTCATCCTCCGCCGTATACATGCCGTAATTAAATACCTCATGCCCCATCGGCTCCACAACCTTTTTGAGCGTTTCACAAATCATGGCATTTTTTGCAGCCTGGCTATTTTCATTGATTAATGCGATTTTCATGTTTACATCTTCCTTTCCGTTTTTTATTTGTATTCAGCGATACTTTAAGTATAGCACCAATCCCCCCATGAATACCACTATTTATTTGAATTTCCCTTACTGCAATTTTCTCATTGCGCCTGTCGATTTACATAATAATGCTATTTTTTGGAATACTTTATAAAAAAATTCGCCACTTTCAAAAATTTTTGTGAAATTTATACATTTTTAATTGCTTTCAACGGACTTTTGAGATATAGTAAAGATATAGGATACGTTTTACTTATTGATACAGTCAGCAGGGAGGTATAAAAATTGATAGCAAGGAAAAATGATTACTCGTCAGAGTTGATAAAAGAAGTAAATACCGCACTTTCCTTTGTAGCCGCCTCCACGAAAACCGAGCGTATCTCCCAAGAGGAATACGATCAGCTGGTAGAGCCTTACAAAGAGGCAATGACACGCCTTGAGGTCCGCATGAACGGTTTGAATGAAGATTACAGAAAAAAATACCGCGACTACCCAATACATAATATACAGGCTCGCATCAAAAGCAGAAAGAGCATTGAGAAAAAACTATCGTTCCGGAATCTTCCGGTTACGGCATACACTGCCAAGGATAATTTAACTGATATTGCGGGAATCCGTGTCATCTGTTATTTCGTGGAAGATATTTTCAACATTCTTTCTTTGGTAAGAACCCAAACCGATTTATTGATTTTAAAGGAAAGTGATTATATCCATTATCCGAAAAGCAGCGGATACAAAAGCTACCATATGGTGCTTGGCGTACCGGTATACCGCATTGAAGGAATGCAGTACTATCCTGTGGAAATCCAGTTCCGCACACTTGCGATGGATTTATGGGCAAGTATGGAGCACCGTATCTGTTACAAAGGGGAAACTTCCGAGGAAACAACGGACGCATTCCAAAATTACTCTGCCGAACTTTCCGAGATGGAACGGCGCATGAAGCATCTCCTTGATGAGGCGCGAAAGGATAATCCGCAGGAGCCCATCCTGTAAATTTGTATTTTAGCAGCTTTTTCTCCTTTCTAAAAGCCAGACCGGTTTACATGGTCTGGCTTTTATCCTGCCGCAGGACGGCATTCCTTGATGTGATATGTACCGCGATATTGCAGTCCGCAATAAACTGGTAATTCGCCTCAAGTCCGTATTCGATTGAGATACTGATATTATCCTCTGTTTCCTGCGTTTCGACTTTTCTCGTGTCAAGCGCAACCATAATGTTTCCGAAAGGAGTATGATAATCCGCCATCGTTTTCTTTCCCTCAGAAAACACCATCTGTACATTCACGGGACCTTTTTTGGAAATCGTAAACTCTCTGTCCCTTAACTTTATCATATTTTTAATAGCGCCTGCAAACCCGTCCACAAGCTCTTCATAAACGATAAAATGCCCTTCATTCTTAAAATAATACTCACCGGGGCAAATCGTTTCTATGCTGTCAAGCTCCTCGTCACTTGCCGTCTCCCTCACGTCAATATCCGCAAACTGCAGCCCCTTAACGGACACCAGCACATCTTTTGTCATAGTTAACCTCCCTTTGGCCACTCCTTATTCCCTTTTGCCAAACAGCTTCGCAATTCCAAGCTTAAACTCCAGCTTCGGACCCTCCCCGCCGTCTGTCTGATTACTGTAAAAATATGATTCCATAAACTCCTGCGCTTCTTCGCGGTTCAGTTCGTTTCCCGCCTCATCAAAAATGCAGCCGTCAGCCACATCAATAAATATCTCCGGGGAAAGCGCGCCAATCCAAAGCACTACTCCAAGCATCAATAACATATTCCGCATTTATCCATACCTCCTCAACAGGTTTTCTACCATGGAGTATGGACGGCTTTTGGCAGTTTATTCACTACCGATGCCTTTTTTCCACTTTTTCAAGCTGCAGCTGCCTGATAATCGCCTCTTCCTGATTGTCAATATGCTTCTTTGCCACACACGCAGCCGCTTTTTTATCCTTGCTTTGGATACATCTGTACATCTCCTTGTGCTCCTGCACAAGCACTTGGTGCTGACTGTCATCCTTGATATATTCAAAGCGGTACCGGTACATTTGTTCGGACAAATTGTTCACAAGCTGAATTAACCTCTTATTTCCTGTTGATGCAACAATGATATCATGAAACGCCACGTCCGCCTCTGCAATCTGCCTCGTATCCTTTGTCTTTGTCGCCTCCTCAAAGCACTCACATGCTTTGTAAAGAAGCTCCAGCTCCTCCTGCCCCATACGTTCACAGGCAAGCTCTATCGCAAGCGCATCAAGCGCGCTGCGCACCTCAAGTACATCCTTTAAACTTTTCCATGAAATCTGCGCGACTTCCGCACCTCTGCGCGGTATCATAATCACAAGCCCTTCCAGTTCAAGTTTTCTGATTGCTTCTCTTATGGGCGTACGGCTTACGCCGAGCTTGTTTGCAAGATGTATCTCCATCAGTCGTTCGCCCGGCTTCAATTTCCCTGTGAGTATTTCCTGCCTCAGTGTGTTAAACACCACATCCCGAAGCGGCAGATACTCGTCGTCCATAATCATGCTCATACATTCTCTCCTTTCCCTCTTACTCCTGTTGATTGTAAAATGTCGTGACATGGATCTGCGCATAAATACCCTTTTGTTCCAGTGTCCTGCGCACATATTCCGCTGCGTCAGCGGCTGTCGCGGTATCCTGGAATACGCCAAAAATGCTTGGTCCGCTCCCACTCATCATTGCACCCAGCGCACCGTTGCCCGTCAGCATTTTCTTAATATCCGTGATAATTGGAAATTCCTTCTCCGTAACAGTCTCCATCACATTTTCCATGCGTTGTGTAATCCCTTTCAGATCGCCGTCCGCAAGCGCCTTTACCATACCGTCAATATCGGGGTGTGTTTCCATTTTCCCCAAATCAAGGCTCTGGTATACTTTTTTCGTTGACACCATAATCGGCGGCTTTACCACCACAATATCCGCATGGGGCGGCTTTGGCAGCGGCGTTAGTTTTTCACCGATTCCCTCCGCAAGCGCCGTACCGCCCATAATACAGAATGGAATATCGGCGCCAAGCGGCAGGGCAAGCTCCATCAGCTCCTCCCTGCTGCTTCCAAGCGCAAACATCTCATTGATGGCAAGCATAACGCCCGCCGCGTCCGTGCTGCCTCCCGCCATTCCTGCCGCCACAGGGATATTCTTTTTCAGGCTTACTTCGATTCCCTGTTCGATATGATAACGTTCCCGCATACATTTTACCGCTTTATAAATCAAATTGTCCTCAGGTTTTCCGAGGTTGTCCACACTGTTAATCAACAGCACGATATCCGGTTCCTGTCTTTTTCTTAAAACCAGCTCATCATACAAATCAATGGTCTGCATAATCATTTTTACTTCATGATAACCGTTTTCCAGCCGTCTGCAAACGTCTAAACCTAAGTTTATTTTAGCTCTTGCCTTATAATTTAATGAATCCATTCCGCTCCCCTTTTTGTATTTTTTCCAGTACAATTTATTTGATTATACCCAAAAAGCTCCGCTTAGTCAACCACCCAAAGACTTACCCGATGGCAAACGGGGCAGAAGTTTGCGCTCCTGCCCCGTTAGTTTATCCTTATCGGATTACAAATGTTTTTTCAACTGTGCCGGAATAATTTCCGATTCCGGTAATCATAACGCGTGCCTCATTGGTTGGCCGTGTATTGTTGTCATAAGTAACAATATAATCCCTGTTCACTTTCAGGTTTTTGCCGTTCACACGGACATTCAGCTTCGGCGTTACAGGTTTTCCCTTGTAAGTCTGGACCTTGATGTCCTTTACGCCTACAGCCGTGACGCGTCCTGTCGTGATTGTAAACTTCAGCGTCTGTGTTTTCTTTCCCGCCCCCTTCAAAGAAGCGTTGAAGCCTTTTTCCTTAATGGTAGCAGTCGGTGCATCTTTGGCTGACAGACTGGCTACATTTTTGTTGTTGCTGAATTTTACAGTATACGCCGTGCCGCGCTTTACGTCAACTTCCATACCAAGATCTTTATATACAAAGCTGACTGCAGGCTGCACCTTGCCGCCGGTGTACTCAACCGGATTAACCGTAATCACAAAGTCATCCAGTTTCGCATCCTTTACCGTAAATGCGTTGTTGCAAAGAACCGTTCCGGTATAATTGCCTTTTCCTTTAATGACTGCCGTCGCGGCGGAACCGGCTTTTAGGTTGTTTTTGTATGAAACCGTATAATCGGTTCCCTCAATTAACAGCTTTCCTGAACCGTTTGCGTTGATAACATAAACGTTTAATTCCGGTTCCCATGCGTATCCCGTATACGGAAGGGAAAGTTGTCTGCCATCTCCTTTATCCGCCTTGGAGAGTATGGTTTCCTCTTTCGGCTCCCATACAATCTCTCCCTCTTTGTACGTACTGCTCCTGTCATAATACTTGCCGTTAGCCGGAAGCGGTTTCTTTTGGATTGTAAACGTAATCTTTCTGGTTCCGGCATACTCGTTTTCTCCTGTAATCTTAACCGTTGCCTTTCCAACCTTAACGTTTGTCTTATTGCCGTCCTCATCACTATAGCTTACCGTGTAATCGTAGTCCTCGCCGCATGTTAATGCCTTGCCAAGTGTCTTATTATACAACAGGGACTTCAGATCCGCATCATTCAGCGAAATCTCGTTTCCGGTATAAACCTTCGGTGACGGAATTGTCACTTTAATTGCGGAGGACGAAATCAGGTGGTTTTTGTCAACAACCCTGAATGATTTTGTCCGGGTATTCTGATAACCGTTCTGTCCTAAAATCTCAACGGTATAAGTCCCTGCATTCTGCATCCTGGGAAGTTTTGTTTTTTGAGCGCCCTTCTTCTCATAGACGGTCTTTCCGTTCTCATCAGTAATCTTTGTAATGACATAATGTTTATTCAGTGATAACGTCTTCGAACCGACTCTTACCTGGATTTTCGGTATCTTTCCCTGTGCAATCGCATCAATCGTAACCTTTACATCATTATCATTGAGATCCTTTTCGGAAATGTCAAACGTCTTTTCCACGGTACCCGTGTAATTACCCTTTCCGGTAATCTTCACCGTCGGCTTCTTATCCGAGCGTGTACTGATCTCGACATTATTCTTATAGGAAAGTGTATAATCCCTGCCCTTTTGCAATACCTTGTTGCCAATCTTTACGGTAACATTCGGCGTTACCTTGCTTCCGGTATATGCCGCACCCACAACCGTAATACCGGCTTCTTTATCAATCGGACATTTTTCAATCTTAAATGTCTGCTTAAATGAGCCTTTAATTTTTGCGCTGTCTTTCATTGCAATGACATACATCGTTACATTGCCGGCATTAATATTGGTGTCTTTCTCAAATTCAACCGTATAGTCAACGCCCTGCTCAACATCCAAAACCTTTCCGTTTTTGTCTGTCAGCTTACTGATAACCGGTTCAATTTCTTCCCCGGTATAATAATATGTCTCGCTTAATACCGCTTTCGCCTTTGAGATATCTGTCTTTGTATCCGCAATGTTAAAATACAGCGTTCTCTGTCCGGTAAACCTGCTGCCTTTTGCCTTAACCGTAATCTCCGCCCTGCCGACATTGCGGTTGTCTTTATAGGATGCCGTATAATCATCGGCTGTCAGCTGATAGCCAAAATAACTTAACGCAAGATCCAGCTCAATCTTTTTGCCTGTATATTCCATAGTCTCTTCATATACATAATTATTCCCGGACTGCCCAAATCCCTTTACGAGTACATCCTCACTGTTAATCGGGACTGCCTTGTCAAAAATCGGTTTAAACTCCGCATCTACCGTAACGACGTCACCCGGCATGGCAAAGCTTGCCAACATGGTTCCCCTGTTTTCATAGTTCTCATAAGCAAGAGCTGCCGTCTTCTTTTCCACGTCATATGCCGCTGTCTTGTCCGTATCATATGCATCTTTGAAGCTGTCCGCCGTTTCCAATCCGGTAACCTTTAACTGTGATAAGTAGTACCCGTTTTCCGGTCTTGCCGTGATTCTTACGATTTCACCGCTGTCTGCTTCCATACTGCTGACATTAACCGTACCATGTGCGGTATTCCCCAAGTTTACCCCGTACTTTCCGTACAGATACATATCATCTATCGTTCCCCAGGCGCCGCCAACCGTGGACTCCATTTCCATGCCGACTGTCAGTGTATCCCCTGCAGAAACCTTGATATTTTTGATTTCCGGATTGACCCAGTTAAGCCATCCGTTTAATCCGCATATCTGCTCATATCTTGTCTCTTTTCCGTCTGCACCTTTTACAATGACATATAAAACCTGCTCATCTTTCGAAGAAGCACCGTTACCCTGAACGAATCCGCCTGCCGTATAGGTTCCCGGCTTAAGTTCCGCTACAGTCTGCTCTACCGTAAAATGAATCGCGTCCTGACACCAGAAATGCATACCGTTTGTTCCGGAATGCGGATCTTCTGCCCGCACCTCAAAATGTCCGACACTGGAATCCAATACATAATCCTCAGGTTTGTCAAGCAGCGTCTTAATCCAAGGCGCTTCTCCGTCCTCAAATCCTCTGTTTACAAGGATATTGCTGGTAGAGAGCACTTCCAGCTCCAGCGTAATATCATATGTTTCTGTCTTTGTCTCCGGAGCGCCGTCAATCATGTAGTACTCACATGTCGCAATACCGTCAATCGTGTATACTGCTGCCTTATCCGTATTAATCAGGGGAACCTGTTTTTCATCCCACTTTACCCTGATTGATTTCAAATGCGGATTACCGCCTTCATCGGTACTCTTTGTACCGTCATTGAAGGTAACTACCACATCGCTGCCATCCGGCAAGACAACAGGAGAACCTACATTAATTCCCTTTGTTCCTGTCCACTCAATTTTCTGTTCTACGCTGGCAATCTCGTTCTTGCGGTCTGTCGCAACAGCTCCCGTGCGGATATATTTGTAAGCCTTCGCCGTTGCAAGCGCCCGGCCGTTAAAGTCAAACCATGCCTGATTGTCAACCGCGCTTCCACCGTACCATCTTCCCGCATCAATCGGGTCATATTCCGCGGAATAGCTTGACGCCCAGCCGGAACCGTATTTTTCCCATGCTTCCTTATTTTTATTGTACAAACCTTGGTCAAGTGTCTTTCCGTTATATGCATAGTACGGAGAAACCCATGCAGGCTCCCAGTAGAATACACCGATAGCCGGATTTCCGGCTGCCGCGCTATTGACCAAATTCACTGCATTCACGACATCGCGCATCTCATCCGCCTGTCCCTGGACAGAAACCGGATACTGCAATGTCTGGGTTGATCTCGGTGCGGTATTCTCATGTCCGTCGCCGTCTTCCCATGTCGTTACCCAGGAAGTCTCTGCGACCATAACTTTTTTACCATATGTATTGGCTATATTCGTCAATACAGAAGTCAGGTTTTGCGTTGTTCCATGCCAGAACGGATAGTAAGAAGCCGCGAATACATCATAGTCCACGTTCTTCTCGTCCGCATGCTGCGCATATCCGGCAAACGCGCTCGAAGAAGGATCTGCAAAGTGCAGTGCCACAAGACAATTCCTGTCAAATTCCCTTACCGCCTTGCTTCCGGCGTTGAAGATTCTCGACATATTGTCCCAGCCCTTTTCACCGCAGACTGCATTGTTCGTCTCGTTTCCGACCTGAACCATGCCAACGTCAACGCCCGCACTCTTCAATGCGTTCAAATTTGATAATGTATACTCATAAACAGCTTTCTCCTTCTCCTCAATCGTATACTTTTCCCAAGCCTTCGGAGCATCCTGTTTTGAAGGGTCTGCCCAGAAATCCGAATAATGGAAATCAATCAGAACCCGCATGCCTGCCTTTGTTGCAAGCCGTCCGATTGTCTTTGCTTTCTCCAGGTCGTTATTGCCGCCGCCGTATCCGTTTCCGTTGCCGTCATACGGATCGGGCCATATACGGATACGAACCCAGTTTGTGCCGCCATCGTGCAGCAGTTTAAAGAACCCTTCATCCGACAATGCTTTTCCGTTCTCATCCTTGAATACCGTTCCGCTTTCCTTGAGGGAAACGTATGAGGAAAGGTCTGCACCCATGATAAAATCGTCCGCTACCGCTACAGGCTCCACCTTAATCTCCGCTCTTTCCCATGTACTTGGAACAAGCTCTCCCATTGCAATTGTCAGTTCATCATATGCTGTCTGTATTTCCTCGTTTGTCGGGCCTTCTTTTGCCATCACCGCTTCTGCCGCAGTAATTTTTTCAAGGAACTGGTTCCACTTTCCGCCGTCGCTTTCACTGTCATGGTAATACTTATTCTCACCGGTTTCTTCCGCCTTCAGATCCTCGTCCCTGAGTTTTACTGCCGTATCAACCAGATTTTTCAGGTCTTCCAAAGTAATCACTCTCGAATCGGAAAGCACGCCGTCTTTATAATAAACATATCCCTTCAGAACCGGCGTCAGGTCGATGCTGTATTCGTCGCCTGCAGGACCATTCAGCAAGCCTTTCAGCCATGTATATCCGCCGCCAGCCTTTTCATATAAATCACCTATTTTATCTGAAACATTCTCCGTATCAGGCATGCTGAATGTCAGGTAATACCAATTGTTCATGGTATCCGGCGTCATATCATAATAGTTGTTATTCCACTCGTCTGTGAAGTTTGATGTAAGGTTAATTTTTTCCCCATTGGCTTCGTCTATCGAAGTAAGGGTACCTGACACTACAATCGCCGGTATGCCGGTTTCGCTGTATACATAGAATGTAACGTTGCGCATCACTGCAGATGCCATGTCTTTGCCTAAATAATATTTTCCATCTTTCACTGCGTAAGCAGTTTCTCCGTTATTTAAAACAGGGTAGTTCGTTCCGTCAACGGAATATTTCTCTACTGCAGTAGCAGGATCGCTCTTTTTGTGGATTTCAAATCCCGGATAATTTGCCTCCGGTGTCGGCACGAAAACCATAGGGATACTGTACCATCCCTGATATCCTCCTACTGCTGTCATGACGTAGGTATCGCCATCATTCCATACTTTCCAGTCCGTGTACTTTTCTGCCGTGGAATAAGACTGGTCACCACCCCAAAATACCAGTCCGAGCTGGTCATCGCTGTCGATGCTGTCGTTGTAGTAATAGAACATGACAACGGAGGACTTCTCTTCCATCGCTTTAATGGCAGAAGAAAGCGTCTGATATGCGTCCGTAATTTTATCGCTTGTGTAATCGTCCGCTTTTGTATCGTCGCTGCCTTCGCATTCGGTTACCACAGCTTCTGCCTGTGTCTTTGCATCATTAAATGCCTTCCATGACGCTTCCGTATAAGTATCTTCGCCTTTATTTACAATCGCAGTAACATCCTCTGATGCCAGGAAATCCTTTAACATTTTTAAGGTAATTCCTTCGGCAAGTTCGAATGATTCATAAAATTTGCCGTTTCTATAGTATACATTTCCTCCAAAAACAGGTCTGAAATCAACCGATGTATCATCTCCTGCTGCCGGAGCTTTGTTCAGGAACGTCATATTCAGCGCATAATACGGGTCTGTATATGTGTACAATCCGCAAATCTCATCCTCTGCTGCTGCGGAAAATGTCAGTTCGTACCAGTTTTCATGCGCGTCAACTGCTTTCATCTGATAGTAATATTTGACTTCTGTACTACCTGATTGTGTGAGGGTTTCCACTGTTCCGTTCGTTGTGTTAATTGTTTTCAGGCTGTTTTTTGAACCAAGCGCAGGGATTCCTGTACTGTCATATACATATAATGTAACATTGCGCGTTACAGCGTTTACGTCGTCTTCCCCTTCGTAATGCATATTGGTCTTGCCAAAGGGTTTTACGGCATAAGGTTTTTTGTCGTTGTCTTTGTTGAAGAACTTTGCATAAATGGCGCTATTGCCTCCGTTATCAGGGCTTGCCTCGCTGCCGCATTTATATGCTGACTCCGAAGCGCCTTCAACAAATACCTGGAAGTTTGCATTGTCTTCCACACTGCCTTTAAAGGTAAGCGGTATTGTATACCAGCCAGAATAATCGGAAGCGGTCATCTGATAAACAGAATCTGTTCCCCATGCTTTCCAGTCTGCTACAGGTGCTGTTGAAGAAATATTGTCACTCTGGCTCCACTGGTAAATACCGACTCCTTTGCCGTTTGTATCGCCTGCATAATAATAGAAGTCTATTGTAACGGTTACTTCCTTTTCCTGCAGACCTTCCATTGCTTTATTCAAGGCATTGTATGCATCTGTAATTGCTGTCGTGCCTTCTTCGTCCATGTAGGTGTCATCTTTGTCATTTAGCAATGTTTTCAAGTCATTTGCTGTTTTCAGGGCTTCGCTAAATGGATTCCATGAATCTTCCGTGTAGTCGTCCTGTACTTTGGTTTCTGCTTCTGTAATTAACGCCTTTAACGTACCAAGCGTAATTCCGTCCGCAAGTGCTTTAGATGCGTAGAATTGCCCGTTTTTGTAGTATGTATCGCCCTTGAAAACAGGCGCAATTTCTGTGTTTGTGAAAATTTTAACATCTTCGTGAGTTCCAGCTTTCTTAGAATATAACCCACAGACCTCACCTGTAGTTTCAGCGGCTGCCGGTACAGAAAATGTCAGTGAATACCAACCATCCTTTTCGGAATCGGGTTCCATATCATAATAATAAATGTTGTTGGTGTTGCTTGTTTCCTCAAGATTTATTATTGCACCATTTTCGTCAAGTGATTTAAGCGCTTCTTTGTAGCCAATCGTAGGTATTCCTTCGCTGTCATATACGTGCAGTGTGACGTTGCGCATTGCAGTTGTTATGTCATTTTCACCTTCAAAAATAATTTTTCCGCTTTTTTCAACAGCATAGGTATCTGCATCACCAGAAACCAATTTATCATATGTATCCGTATTATTCCATTGTTTGTCAAAAGAAAGTATTTTCGTTGCTTCACTGTCTATACTGTCTAATTTGTATATATCAAATCCATCATTTGTTATTGATGGGGCAAATTTTAAATCAACACGATACCATCCCGGATGTTCCTCGGATTCCTTTACCAGACAAACATTAGCGCTATAGTCATCTGAAGTATCCTCATTGTCTTTATCATCGAGCAGCCATTTATCCAATGACCAGTCTCCCTCCAAATTAACTCCTGTGTATTTCCATGAGACTGCACCAAGTGTCTGGCCTGTTTCTCCATGATAATAAAATGCTGCCGTAATATCTGCAAGTTGCAGTTTATCGATTGCTTGCTCCAACGCTGTGTATGCACTGTCAATCGCAACAGCATCATTAGATGATAATGTTATTAGTTCTTGTGCTTTATCAAGCGCTGTCTTAAAATCGCTCCAACCTTCCTTATAATCTGCTTCTTTGTAATCCTTTACACTTTGACATAGCGTATCTAAGTCACTTAACGTATGAGATGTGGCAACTTCAAACTTTGCATTATCTATATGTATCTGCTTGCCTGAAGCCAAATTACCAGAAACCTCAATTGTTATACTGCTATTACTTTGTGTTATTTCAAAAGGATCTGTCGTGAATGTATCCCAATTTCCCCATCCTTTACCTTCTGTAAATGCTTTCGATACTGTAGGCACACTGTTACCGTCTAAGTATACATTCAAAGAAAACACATTTGCATCATATACCCCTCCTGCGTCTATGGATGCTGTGTATTTTCCTGCCACAACATTCTGAATTTCCTGGCTTACTGTGATTGTATAATCACTGTCACCCCATTTATACAAATAATTGCCATTATCACTCATATTAGTGTCTGTTGTAATAGCAATATTGTCTACTGTCCAGGAATCTGTTCCGTTGCTGAAATCGCCATTCTGCAAAGTTCCCGTTTCGTTTGCACGGTTATCTGCCTCTTTGGCTGTCTTTTCTTTCTCTTCTTTTTCAGCTGTTTCACTTTCCTCTTCCGAAGCTGTCTCTGTCTCCGTCGATTCCGTTTCAGCTGTTTCCGTTTCACTTTCCTTGCTTTCCAAAGACGCACCCTCGTCTTCTTCAGTTCCAGAAACGCTTGAAGACATCTTCTCTTCCGATTCCGGAGTTGAAGCTTCTTCATCCTTTTTCTCGTCCCTGACTACTTCCTCGGACGATTCTTTGGATGATTCTTCAGGTGCTTCCGTAGACACCTCCGTCTCGTCAGGCTGTGCCGCATAAGTCGCCAGTTCCGGTATTGACAGGCTTGTCAATATCATCGCAGCACTTAAAATCCCGCACAGGCATTTTTGGATGTACTGTTTTGTTTTTTTCCTCATGCTTATAACCTTCTCCTTTCCTCTTTGGGACTCTCCCTCCGAAAGCCCGTTTTTTTGTGCATATATTGCACAATTTTTTGTTTTAATGTGTATATATTATAAATTTTTTATAAAAAACTTTCTACAACTTTATTTTATTTTGCGTGAAACTGCACATTTTTTGAAGGTTTTTACTTTATATTCGGTTATTTCCCCGAACGGCGCCGCAAAGCTTATAATTTCCTATAACAAAAAAACGAAAGACACCCACATTTTCAGCGAATGCCTTCCGGACTTTTGTATGATTCAATATCCACTTTTGAATTTCCCGTCAACTTCCTGTCTATTCTGCCACTCTCCAAAGCAACATTCACGGAAACAAATCCGCATGCGCTCCGGTATCGACTAAAGTCAATATCAGTATATTATCCTCAACAAGGTTTTGAGCTAATTTATAATTTTCTTAAACTTCTATTCTTTATATAAGCCCCTATCGGTGTTTCAGCCGGCTTATTACCTTAAACATTTTATTGATGTCCACAGGCTTCGCCAAATGATCATTCATCCCGGCATCCTTTGCCATTGTAACATCCTCCTCAAATGCGTTCGCCGACAACGCTATGATAGGTACGTCTTTTGCATCCGGCCGATCCAGACTGCGAATCACACGGGTCGCCTCATATCCGCTCATAACAGGCATCATCAGGTCCATGAGCACACAGTCAAATGTTCCCGGATCGGATGCCGCAAACGCATCAACAGCAGCTTTTCCGTCATTTGCAGTTACAACCTCCGCACCGACATCCTTCAGCATGAACTCTACAATTTCACAATTGATTTCATTGTCCTCCACCAAAAGAATCCGCATTCCGGCAATACTGCTTTGGAAATTCCGCTCCTCATCCACGGGCTGCGCACTCCACGCTTCATCAACCCGGATAGGCAGCATTATCCGAACCACGCTTCCCTCGCCAACCTGGCTCTCTATCTCAATCGTCCCTTTCATTTGATCTATCAGCTTCTTCACAATAGACATGCCAAGTCCAACGCCATTATAGTGCGTTCTTGCACCCTGCTGCTCCTGGGTAAACGGTTCAAAAATGTGTTTTTTAAATTCTTCCCCAATTCCAATTCCTGTATCTTCAATCACGAATCGGTATTCCGCAATCCCGTCTTTGCATGCAATCTCCCTCGCCTGGACAAACACGGAGCCATTAGGGTGATTATATTTAATGGCATTATCAATGACATTCATCAGTATCTGTCTTAAGTGCAGCGGATTTCCAATCAGTCTGCCATGCTGCAGGTCAACCTCCTCAAGCACCAGCCGGATTCCCTGTTCCTGCGCCCGGGCGGACAAAATCGTAATACAGTCATCCAATGCATCGTGAAGTTCAAAAGGTTCCTCAACCTCCGCAGGTCTTCCGCTCTCCAGCTTGCTGACCTGAAGAACATCATTGACCAAAGACAGCAAATGCTCCGTTGCCACACGGATTTTTTTTCGGCATGTTTTCTGCTGCTCGGGATCATCCTCGATTTTTTCCATAATTGCAAGCATTCCTAAAATACCGTTGATAGGAGTCCTAAGATCGTGCGACATATGGGAAAGGAATTCGCTTTTTGCTGAATTTGCCCGTCTCACTTTCTCCAGCAGCTCCATAATTGCCTGCTCCTGCTTCTTCCTCGCCACCGTAATTTCCGTGATATCCTGATGGTATCCGCTCAGGCAGACGCCCGTTTTTTTGAATGCTTTGTCCGGGACACCGCCGCAGCGGACATATATTTTCCCAAGCTCGGGATGATTCCACGGGTAAATGACCTCGGAGCGCCCGTTCTCCAATATCTCCTTCACAGCCTCCTGCACCATTTCCACATAATCCGATTCAATATTTTCAAACCAATGCCGGTAACATGCCTCCGGTTCGATGTCATCCGGCACTCCCAAAAGAATCCGCATGGTCCGGTCCGCATACATCCTTGGCTGACAGCCCTCCTCAAGCTCAATCGTCCAAATTCCGGTTTTTGCCCCCTCTAAAATATCCTCAAGGCTCCGCCTTGCTTCCAGCTTATTCTTTTCTTCCTGATCCACCACTGCATTGACATCCCTTTGGGCAAAAATTGCAGAGTTACCCTCACCCGTCTTTTCCGCAATGGAAAAATGAATCTCCATATGCTTTAACCCTGAGGCGATGTCTTTTACCTGATACCGGACAGAAAACTTCTTTTTTGTCCTAAGCTGGGAAAGTACATAATTCTTTTTCGTCATGGCGCGAAGCCGTTCCTGATCGCGGGCAACCACATACCGGGAGATATACCGTTCCATAGCTGCCTGATAGCCATCCGCAAGCGCAACGCCCCAATCCATGTCCAATCGCTTGCTGTTGCGGTATATTTCGTATTCACCTGTATCAAAATTCACCTGATATATACCCAGATAATCAACGCTTAGGGCATGAAGAACCTTATGGCTCCGTTTTTGCAGTTCACGAACCAAATTACGCTGTCTTAAGGAAGATACAATAAAATATGCCGCCGTCTGAAGCATATTTGATGCGTATTCCAACGACTTCACGGGAGGATTGTCCACACCGTAAAAGCCTATAATCTTTTCACCATTATAAAGAGGAACAACCACAAGGGAATGTATGTCCTGTCTTTTCAAATTTTCATATTGCAAAGGGTCCGTCTCCTGAATATCTTCCAGGCATCCAATAACAATGTGCCTGCCAATACTGAAATTCCGATACCAGGACGCACATACCTCAGGAGGTACATCCTGAAGATTCTCTTTTTCCGGTTCCACCCCGTCAGCCACCCATTCATAAGTGTTATCATCGCCGCCGGATTCATTCTGCTCAAATATATAAGTACGGTCCCCATTCAGCGCTTTTCCCAAATGCTCCAGCAGCACCTCCAGTGTCCGGTCCGGCATCTCCTCCTGCAGGGCGACACGAAGCCCCTCATTGATGACAGCCTCCAAATTCTGAACATTTTTCATATCATTATGCTGCCCACGGTTTGCATTGGCCGAAACGTTTTCGCCAGTCCGTTCAAGAAGTTTTTTTGAATAATCCATACGCCCGCCCTCCATATCAACCGCTTTGCATTCTCTGTCACTGCGCCTGTAAATATCATGATACCATATTCCCCTAATCGCGTCAATATAAGAGAGGTGTACAAACTTCTTATTGAATCTCCGCAAAGATTCCTTTCACCGCCGGATACACTTTTTTAAACTTCTGATACCGCTCCTCGTACCGCTTTGCAATCTCCGTGTCCGGCTCTACCGTATCCACCACCTTCACAAGCCTGTCAGCTGCCTCCTGCACCGAAGCATACTCTCCGCACGCCACCGCCGCAAGAATCGCCCCGCCATATCCGGGACCTTCCTCGCTCTCTATGATGTCAAGACGGATATTCAGAACATTCGCAAAAATCTTTCTCCAAAGCGGGCTCTTCGCACCTCCGCCGCAGATTTTCGACGCCCTAATATCAATGCCAAGGCTCTTTGCCACCTCAAACGAATCACGGATTGCAAACGCAACGCCCTCCAAAACCGCCTGATACATATCCGCCCTCGAAGAGTCCATTGTCATTCCGATAAATGTCCCCCTCGCATTCGCGTCATTGTGCGGCGAGCGCTCACCCATCAGATACGGAAGGAAATACACATGATTATTCCCCAGCTTATCATCCGTAATCGGCTCCTGCTCCTTTGCAAAATCCGTCGTCTTTAATATTTCCTCCATCCACCATTTATTGCATGACGCCGCACTCAGCATACAGCCCATCAGGTGATAGCTGCCATCCGCGTGGGCAAATGAGTGCAGCGCATTGTTCTTATCCACACCAAAGGTCTTGCTGGAAATAAAAATCGTACCGCTTGTCCCAAGGGAAATATTGCACCTTGCATCGCCGACTGTCCCGGTTCCGATTGCCGCCGCCGCATTATCTCCTGCGCCCGCCGCCACTTTGACACTCTCAGGGAAACCAAGTTTCTCCGCCACATCCGGTTTCAGTGTCCCAACAGCCTCATAGCTCTCATAAATCTTCGCAAGCTGCGATTCCCGAATGCCGCAAATCTCTATCATTTCCTTCGACCAGCACTTGTGCTCCACATCAAACAAAAGCATACCTGAAGCATCCGACACGTCCGTACAAAAGCTCCCTGTCAGCATATATGCAATATAGTCTTTCGGAAGCATGATTTTTTCTATTTTAGCAAAATTCCCAGGCTCGTTATTTTTTACCCACAAAATCTTTGGTGCAGTAAATCCCGTAAATGCAATATTTGCCGTATACCTGGAAAGCTTATCCTTCCCGATTTCATTGTTCAGGTAATCCGTTTCCGCCTGCGTCCTGCCGTCATTCCAAAGAATAGCCGGACGGATTACATTGTCATCCTTATCCAAAATGACAAGCCCGTGCATCTGGCCGCCGAAGCTGATTCCCGCAATCTGCGCCTTATCAAAGGAATCCGTTAAATCCTTTAGTCCGTCCTTTACCGCACTCCACCAGTCCTCCGGCTTCTGTTCACTCCAACCCGGATTCGGGAAATAAAGAGGGTATTCCTTTGACACAACATTCACAATCTTTCCGTTCCCCTCCATCAAAAGAAGCTTCACCGCCGACGTTCCTAAATCCACACCAATATAATACATATCCGCACCCGTCCTTTCACTGTTAAATTTTTATTGTTCCGAACCGTTATTCATAGTTTAACTATATCATCGTGCACGGGCACGGTCAAGCATAATATGGAAAAATAAAACAGGCATAAAGGAAACCGCAATGTCATCTGTTTCCCTTATGCCTGTTTTCGTGTTTCATTTTTATCCAAGCAGGCTGACCACCGCCTGATTGTTTTGATTCGCCTGCGCAAGCATAGATTCTCCTACCTGTGCCAGGATATTGGCATTGGAGTATTTCACATATAAAGTCTGTCTTTATACAGCAAAAGGAACGCCTGACCCAGCGTTCCTTTTGCCGTCTTTTCCTATATTCGTACTAAATCCTTGTAACAAATTCCTCCCGCATCCCGTTCCTGGATATCAGCTTTGCAATCTTTGTTCTCAAATTCAAATCATTCTCGTTCAGCACTTTATTGTTGACAATCTCTTTGAACAACTTTCTTAGGTTTTCCGGAGACTCGTGCTTAAACACCCTGCTGAATCCATACTGATGGGAAAGCTCCGCAAGCATCAGAAGTGTAATTGCCTCCACGCGCCCTGCAACCTTATCACAGATTTCATCCATACTGATGCAGTATGGAAGCGACAGGATTTCCACTTCAATCAGCTTCCAGTCCATTTCCCCGCGCAGGTAATACACAATATGACAGACATCATATATTGCCGAAACCGCTACCGTATTGTCACCGACAAACATATAATAGCTGCTTGCCTCATAAAATGCTTTTCTTAAATCGTTCCCTAAAAGATACTGGCGTCTGAGGTATTCCATCCAGTTATTCTGCTTTTCCGCACATTTCACCGTCACATTTCCCTTTTTGCGAATACACCGGAGTTTTTCAAGCTCATAAATCAGGTCTCTTCCCTCTTTTATTTCCATCTCATAAATATCCATGTTCATGACCGCCACTCCCTATGATGCAGCGCCCCTTCCATCTGCATATTTTGAAATCCCTGCTGCCGCAGCGACTCATACAAAACAATGCCCACACTGTTTGCCAAATTCAGACTCCGTATTTTATCGAGCATCGGAATGCGGATGCAGGTGTCCTCATAATCCACAAGAATTTCCTCCGGAATACCCGCACTTTCCCTGCCGAACATAATAAAGTCCTGTCCGCCAAACACCGCTTCCGTATACACCTTTTTTGCCTTTGTCGTCGCCATCCAAAGCTTCGCGTCAGGGTTGTCCGTAAAATTTTTGTCCAAAAACTCCGCAAAATTCATATACCTCCGCACATCCAAGTGCTCCCAGTAATCCATTCCCGCACGGCGCAGTTCCCTGCCTGTCAGCCGGAATCCAAGCGGCTCGATTAAATGCAGCACACTCCCCGTCGCAACACAGGTACGCCCGATATTCCCTGTGTTTGCAGGAATTTCCGGCTGATACAGTACAATGTTCATCTTACGCCTCCTATGCGTTTCGCAGCTTTGTGATAAAGCGCTCCAGCCGCTCGATTGCAGCCTTCAGTTTTTCGATGGAATATGCGTACGAAATACGCAGAAATCCCTCACCGCAGTCGCCAAACGCCGTACCCGGCACCACCGCAACTTTCTCCGCATCCAAAAATTTCATCGCAAACTCATCACTCGTCATGCCAAATTCCTTAATGCACGGAAATGTATAAAATGCACCAAACGGCTCAAAGCACTCAAGCCCAATCTCACGGTAGGCATGTACCAAAAAACGCCTCCTTTGGTTATAAGACTCCCGCATCATCTGCACATCCGCATCGCCGTTTCGCATCGCATCAATCGCCGCATACTGCGAGGTCGTCGGCGCACACATAATGCAGAACTGGTGTATTTTATACATCTGTTCGATAATATGTGCCGGGGCACATGCATACCCCAGACGCCATCCGGTCATTGCGTGCGATTTGGAAAAACCGTTAATCAAAACCGTGCGCTCCCACATACCGTCAATATTTGCAATTGAGACATGCTTTTCTGTATAGCAAAGCTCTGAATATATCTCATCGGAAAGCACGAACAAATCATGCCTTTTAATTACTTCGGCAATCGCTTCCAAATCCTTGCGCTCCATAATCGCGCCCGTCGGATTGTTCGGAAACGGCAAAATCAAAATTTTCGTCTTATCCGTAATCGCATCCTCAAGCTCCTGCGCAGTCAGCCGAAACTGGTTCGCGTTCTTCAGCTCAATAATCACGGGTTTTGCGCCTGCAAGCACAGCACACGGCTCATAGGAAACATAGCTGGGCTGCGGAATCAGCACCTCATCACCGGGGTCAACCATCGCACGCAGCGCGATATCAATTGCTTCCGATCCGCCGACCGTCACCAGCATCTCATGATTGGCATCATAGCTTAAGTTATATCTCCTTTTTAAATATTTGCTGATTTCTTCACGAAGCTCCACAAGTCCCGCATTGGAGGTATAAAACGTGCGTCCCCGTTCAAGGGAGTAAATGCCCTCATCCCGGATATGCCACGGCGTCTCAAAATCCGGCTCGCCGACGCCAAGCGAAATTACGTCAGGATCGTTCATCTCACTGACAATATCAAAAAACTTGCGGATGCCCGAAGGCTTTATCTGTGTAATCGTACTTGATAATGGGTTTCTCATGGTGTTATCTGCATCCTTTCATCCGTTTCTTTCTTTCCAAGGATTGTTCCGTGATCCTTGTATTTCTTTAAAATAAAGTGTGTCGCCGTGCTGATGACGGCTTCCAGCGTCGAAAGCTTTTCCGAAACAAAGCGCGATACCTCCTTGAGCGACTTTCCCTCCAGTGTTACAAGGAGATCGTAACCGCCCGAAATCAGATATACTGCATGAACCTCCGGGTATTTATAAATGCGCTCCGCCACGCTGTCAAATCCGTTTCCGCGCTGCGGCGTAACGCGCACCTCTATCAGTGCATTCACCTTCTCCACATCCGTCTTTTCCCAGTCAATCAGCGTGTGATAACCGCAGATTACGCCCTCCTGCTCCATTTTTGCCATTTCATTGACGATTGTCACCTCGTCAACGCCGAGAATAATTGCAAGTTCCTTCAAATCAATTCTGCTGTTCTTTTCTATAATCGCTAAAATCTGCTCCCTCATTTTCATAACTGTGCTCCTTTCCATCCTTCTTTTCATAATACCTGTAGAGTTCATCCCCCCGCACAGGCTCCAGAAATCTGCTTTCGTCCGCATGGCGGACAATCCTGTCATTCCCCTGTGTAACCGTTCCGATAACAGCCGAGGCAATCCCGCGGTCCGCAAGTGCTTTTACCATAGCGTTTCCCTTTGGACACGTAATCAGCAGGCTTCCAGCCGCCATAAGCTCATAAGGGTTCAAGTCAAAATATTCACATACCTCAATGGTTTCCTGCCTTACAGGTATGCGTTTTAAGTCTGCGACCAGTCCGACACTGTTCTTTGCAGCCAGCTCCCAAAGTCCGCCAAAAAGACCGCCTTCCCTTACTGCCTGCATATCACTTGCGCCGGACTCCACGGCGGTGGCGGCCTCCGGCAAAACGGAAATATCATCCAAAAAACCAGCCGCCGTTTCCACAATATCCGACGGATAACGTTCCCTAAGCCTGTCACGACTGCTTCTTGCAATCAGCGCAGTTCCCTCCAGGCCTATCCATTTCGTCATCACGATATCGTCACCCGGCGACGCCCCTTTCCCCTTTGCCTTCCCATCCAGCTCCATATGTACAACGCAGTTTGCAGTTTCCACGTCCACCCACGGCAAAACCTGTACCGCGACGCCTAAAACCGGAATCTGCAGCTCGCCGGCTCTCTTCGCCGTCTCCGCAAGCATCGCGCGCACCTTTGCCTCGCGGAGCTTCTTTGGAATAAAAAGGGTGATGCTGGCATATGCATTATCATCTTTGCCGGGGACTACCCCCTTTGACACAATACCGTTCAGCGCCGCCTCGTATGACCTGATAACGGCATTTTTCCCACCTGCCGATGCCTGTGCACTTATAAAGCCTTTTGCAGGTCTATCCGCACCCGCATGACCCCCACACGGGAAAACAGCGCAGAAATCCCCTATCTCTGCGCCATTGTAAAAATTCTTATTCTGTGTTTCCTTCATCACCTTAACGACCGAACGCCCGTAAACATCCTCGTTCAGTTTTCCGTAATTCATACCCAAAATCCCCTCAATGTCAAACGTACGTTTTTACGGTTCTGCCTGCTGCTGTGCTTCCAGCTGTGCCTGCTGCTGTTGCTGCAATGCCTGATAATAAGCCTCCAAATCCGCCTGCTGCTGCGCAGCTGCCGCAATTTCCGCCTGAATAGCCGCCGCCTCTGCCTTGCATGTATCAATGCTCCCTGAAGCAATTGCCGCCTGAATCCGTGCCGCATGTACCGGATTGTCCGTGTTCACCCCCACGGTTGCCGTTCTGGGCGACACCTTATAAGTACTTTTATTAATCACGTCGCGGCTTACCTCCACGCCGTTTTCTTCCACAATCTTCCACAACTGCGCCGTATATCCGATATGTGCGGATTCCACACTGATATATCCGATTCCCTGGCCGGGTGCTGCCGTAATCACCTCATGGTCGGGACGCGTCACTGACAGTGTTTCACTCTCATAGCGTACTTTGTGTCCGGGGGCTCTCTCCTCAACGCCATATATCGTAAACGTAATCTGCTTGCCCTCGGTATGGCCTTCTATATAAACCGGATTGTTCAGATTATTGACAAACTTAAAATCCTTGCCGGACGACTCCGCAATTGCAGCATCCATGGAAGGCTCCACATATGCCACAATCATCGAATGGTTGTTGCGCTCCGTCACCTCAAGCTCTGACAAGAGTACCGCATTATAAAGTGTTGTCGAAACCTGGCAGATTCCGCCGCCCAGACTCTCCACAACCTTTCCGTTCAGATAAGAGCCTGCCGGGAAATATCCGTTTGCCTCGGTAAAAGGCTTAATCGCCTCATATGTTGAAAATTCGTCGCCCGGATACAGGATTGTTGAATTAATCAGCCTGCATCCGTTCTCTACATTTTTGCATCTTGCCGCGCTGCTGGTAGAGTAGCTTGTCGTAAATGTCCCCAGCACGTCGGTAAGCCTGGAAAGCTCCTCCGCGCTTCCCCTTGGCTCTGTCACGTCCACCACCAGATCAATCGCTGCATCCTGATAATCCCACGTATTCTGCGTAAAATAATCCGATATTTCCAAAAGCGATTCCTCGACATTCACCGCTTCGCCTGCCTGCCCCTCCTCAATCTGGAAAGAGCCGTCAACACGTGTCATTGTCGCGTTTTTAGCCGGAATATTATATTCCGTGCACTGCTCCTCAAGCACCGCTTTTACAGCGTTTTCGTCAAGCGACAGTTCAAGGTCATATACCTTATTGCCCTTTTTCAAATCCTGTATCGCGATATACCGCTTAATGAAATTCCCCTTTTTGCCAACTGACGCCGCTTCTGTCAGCACATCGGGATTCTCCCATTTCAGTCCCAAATCACCTACCGTTACCGCCACATAGCAGTCTCCCGCCACGCCAAACGTCACATTCCTGCTTTTTAAGCCTTCCACAAACTGATTGACCGCCTGCGCCGCCTCATCGACCGTCATCCCCGAAAGGTCGACATCGCCGACATAAACGCCGCTCAGTATGGTATCGTTCCCCTCTCCCGCCTGTACCGCAACACCGCCAAAGGTGCCTGCAAGCACAAGTACCAGTGCAAACGTCCACAGAATCCTGAAATATTTTTTCATAACAATAACCATGCCTTTCCCATGTTCAAATTAATTATCCGAATGGCTTGTAATTTACATAACGAATGTATTATAATATCAAATGGTATTCTAATATCCCACAACACTTACAACCAAGGGTATTACCATACAAAGCACTAAAATAACCGCAATGACAGCCGCGATTGTACGTTGGGTTTTCTTATTATTCATGTTCATCATGTGCTGTTCACCCCTTTTCTGAAAGGATATTATATATGAATTTTGTAATCATTACAAGCTTTTTAGTATTCTCAATTGTATTTTTTTTCGCACGTAAACGTGCATCGCGGATTGAAGAAGCGCGTGACCGCGAATTTTGGGAACGGGAAAAACGCGCCAATTTCGTAAGACGCAAGCCCCTTGACGGCTTAAATTACATCACAATTCCCGAGGAACTTTTAAATATGAAGCCCGCCTCCCCAACAGAGACCCTGTCTGCCTGCATCCAAGAATTGAACGACTTGTCCAAATACCAGATTGTGAACCTTACCGGCTATACCAACACCGATTTAAAGCTCGAATATGGTACTGCTAATATTACTATATTAAGTGACTTTGATTTACATTACACAAATCTCGTAACGCTTTTGCAAAAGCTTGCGGAGCTGCTTCATGAAAACGGGGAAGACGCCCTCGCTGCCGCCACGCTTGAATTTGCGGTATCAACCGGAACCGACGTAAGCAAGTCCTATTATCTGCTTGCCGACCTGTATTCCAAAAACGGCACGCCGGAAAAAATCAGCGCCCTGATTGACGCTGCCCAAGGCATCAACTCCATGATAAAAGACACTATCGTCCAAAGGTTGACAGAAGTTTATCAATAAGGCGGCTCGCTTCGTTTTTTGTCAGCCGCTTTAAATCCGTGTCCTGGGTTGTCACATCCTTGACCGGGTATAATATTACACTGTCATCCCCTCCCGCACGCGTTCCAAGACGGTACTGTTTTGCAAGCTTTAACAGCAATTCATACTGTTTTGGCGTAATCGGTCCTTCTTTTTTCGCCTGGTATACCAGTTCTTTAGGCAAAAACACATCCGCCTCTTTGTCGGCGAACTCGCACACAAACCTCTGATACAGCTCATGTGTGGCAAGTGCATCGTTCAGCGCCCTGTGCGCCTGCAGATGAATCTGATAGTGTTCACACAAAAAACCGAGATTCCTGCTCTCCAAATCCGGAAGAAACCGTCTTGCAATCCAAAGCGTATCAATTCCCTTACGTTCAAACCTCTTTTTCTGATTGACCGCCGCTTTTTTCACAAAGGAATAGTCAAAAATCAGATTGTGCCCTAACAGAATATCGTCACCCAAAAAGCCGATAAACGAATTCAGTACTTCCTCAATATACGGCGCATTTATGACATCCGTGTCATAAATTCCCGTAAGCTCCGTAATGCGCTCCGGAAGCCCTTTTCCCGGATTGACAAACGACGAGAAAGTATCACTTACCTCGCCGCCGCGCACCCTCGCGGCGCCAATCTCAATTATTTTTTCATATTTAGGATTTAATCCCGTTGTTTCCACATCGAAAACGACATAGTTCATTGGTATCTGCGTCATCATTATAATTTACTCTTATATTCCGTATCAAGATAAATCAGGTTCATCTCGTAATCCTGTTTGTTTTTTTGGTTTATGGTGGAAAGAATCAGTCCCGCAAAGAATGCCTGCATAGATGCAAGGTATACAAAGCAGCAGACAATCAGCGTCGGGAACCTGTCCACAAATCCCGTCGAAAAATATTCCCCCAATACAGGTGCAAGGAACGCCGTTGAAAGCGCCGCAAGCAATACTGCTATCCATGTAAAGAATTTCAGCGTCTTATAATTTTTGTAAAGCTTCACAATGGTCATCAGCACCTTGATTCCGTCCGAATATGTGTTCAGCTTTGATACGCTGCCCTCCGGTCTGTCACGGTACTGGATAATGACATTTTCCACCTGCATGTTTTTATCAATCGCGTGAATGCTCATCTCTGTTTCAATTTCAAACCCTTTGGAGAGCACCGGAAACGATTTCACGAACTGATAACTGAACGCGCGGTAGCCTGTCATAATGTCGCGGATGTCACTTTTAAACATGCTGTTGATTGCACCGCGCACCAGTGAATTTCCAAAATTATGGAAGGGACGTTTGTTTTCCTCAAAATAAGAGGAGGAAAGCCTGTCCCCCACTACCATATCCGCGTTCCGCCCCAAAACCGCCTCGCACAGCTTCGGCGCCTCCTCGGCAGGATACGTGTCGTCACCGTCCGTCATAATATAGCACTTCGCGTCAATCTCGCGGAACATCCGTCTTATGACGTTTCCCTTTCCCTGCCGATACTCATACCGCACGATTGCGCCTGCTTTTTTGGCAATCTCATCCGTACCGTCCTCGGAGTTGTTGTCATAAACATATATTGTCGCGTTTGGCAGGGCAGCCTTAAAATCCGTTACTACCTTTTCAATTGTCCTGCTTTCGTTGTAGCACGGTATCAGCACTGCAATTTCGTCCATATTTTTGTCTCCTTTATTCTGATATCATTTTTTGTTTTTCTTCTTCTTTTTCCAGCCTGTTCCGGATGCGCAGTTCCTTAAAAAACGTTTTGAGAAGTGCAGCGCACTCCTCCTCCATCACGCCGCGCACTGCCTCCACCTGATGATTAAACTCAGGCATATTAAGGATATTTAAAATGCTGCCGGCGCACCCTGCTTTTGGGTTCATGCATGCCATGACCACACGCGGTATACGCGCCTGCACAATCGCACCGGCGCACATCTGGCATGGCTCAAGGGTGACATACATGGTGCACTCCTCAAGCCGCCAGTCGCCGATAACTTTACTCGCACGCTTTATCGCCGTAATTTCAGCATGGGCAAGCGTATTTTTGTCTGTATTCCTGCGGTTATAGCCTCTGCCAATGACCGTTCCCTTATGCACAATCACACAGCCAATCGGGACTTCCCCCAGTGCATATGCCTTTTTTGCCTGTCTGTAGGCATCTTTCATATACTTTTCGTCTTCGTCCGTCCTATTTGGCATCACTTCTACCACCACCGAAAGATTTTTGTCTTTATTTTAAAGCTCGCCGTCTTCGTGCCGCAATAATCACCGATTCCCACAATACGCAGTTTCGCCGTACCTTTATTGATATTATTCTCATAACCCGTGATAATATAATCCACGCCTTCCGTAAGCGTACCGCTTTGTCCCCTGTATGTCACCTTGACCCCGGTACCGGAATCCGGCTCAACCGCACTGCCGGTATAAGTCTGTGCCTCAACCGTTACCCTTGCTTTCGCAATATCATATGACGCAACCCTGTATTCGCCGCTTATCGTCCCGCTGTAAAATCCTTTTTGTGCAGCCTTCACGGTTATGCGCACCCTTGTTCCGCGTTCCAAAATATCCGCATCCCCAACAGGTTCTCCGGTTTCCGCATAAGTATATACGACGGATGTCCTGTCATAATCCCTGCCTGCCGACAGATTTTTGCCGTCCTTGTCGGTAATCACAAAGCTTGTCGTATTTTTCCCGGCTTTTCCGGTATAGACTTTGTCCTTTGCCGTCAGCGTCAGTTCCCCGATGTCCTGTTGTACAATGTTGAAAGAAATCTCTTTTTTGCCTTTATAGAATCCTTTTCCCAAAAGAACTGCCGTGGGTGCCTTTGATGCTGACGCACTTGCAACCGCTTTGTTATTTTTATAAGTAAGCCTGTAATCCGTGCCTTCCCTAAGCAGCCTGTTCCCGCAGTATACACGCAGGGTGGGTTTTGCACCGCCTTTCGCATAAGGAACATCCCGTGTGTCAAGCGCCACGCGAACCATTCCCTCCTTCGCAAGATTACAGTTAATCGTAAAAGCTTCGCTCCGCGTACCCTTATAAGCATTGATTCCGCTTATTATCACTTCTGCCTTTCCGGCACTTCTGTTATTTTTATAAGTAAGCCTGTAATCCGTGCCCTCCACAAGTGTTTTCTTTCCGTCAGTGACAACAGGCTTCGGCGTCACTGCCGTTCCTTCATATTCGAAAATTTTGATACTTTTTACTTTTGCTTTCAGGATTGAGCGCTTATCGGCATCGGAAACAGGCTCCGGCAATATCTCAAAATAAATTGTCTGTGTACCTGAGTAACTGCCTTTTCCCCTGATTATAACCGCGGGCTTTTTTGCATCAGAGGTCTCTTTCTGTGAGACATTGATATTATTTCGATAGCTGACTGTATAATCAATTCCCTCTGTCAAAAGCTTTTTCCCGTCATAGACCCTGATATCCTGCGTCAGCCGCGCACCTGTATACGTGAGATTCTTTACACCGCTTACCCAAAAATCATTACTGTATACAAAAATGCCGCATTCCGCGCTAATATTATCAATTTGGGCGCGCAATGTGATATTTACCGTATCAGACTGACGGGCTGCATAAATCTTATTGCCGGAAAGATGAAGAACCTCCCTGCCGTCAGTGCCATTTATGACAATCGTGTCATTTTTTTGCACAACCTCAAGCGGATTGCCATCCTCGTCAAATGCGGACCATACAAGCTCCTTTTCATAAGGATAGTTTTCCGGTACCGGCGTTATTTTAAACTCCTGTGCGTTATCTTTATTCAGCTCCAGCTCTGATACCGGCATCTTAAGTGCTGTCAGGACCGGTTTTGTAAGAATCACCGCCTCCTGTGTTTTCCCGCTTTCCGAGCTCAATCCGTTTACAGTAACTATCACCTTATAGCTGTAAGAGGTATCCGGGGAAACCGCATCGTCAACATACTGCACATCCGTAATGTTCTCCGCAATGCAAACGTAACCGTCTGCCGCCACGCTCCGGTATACTGCATATGACTGCGCATTTTCCACCCTGTTCCATGAAAGGCTGACACGGGTTGTGTTGTTCTCACGTTTAAGCTCCGTAATTCCGGAAATCTTCACGGGTTCCGGCAGGATTTCCACGTTCCTTTCGTTGAGCGGCGAAACCACAGCCCTGCCCTGATCCTCCGCCGTATAATAGCAAAGGACACGGTAACCGTAACGGTTTCCTCCCTGCACTGACGAATCCGTATATGTTACCACAGCGCTGTCTTCTACCGTAGTAAGCTCCGCAAAATCACCGCCGTTGTCGCTTCGTTCGATTCGGTATCCCTCCGCACCCTTTGCCAGATTCCATGTGAGGCTGACACCGGTACCCTCAGCATACTGCGCTGTCTCCAGCATTACAGCTTCAGGGAACGTTAAAATTTCGTCAGACTTTGTGGTCTGCCCTCTTACCTCAGTTCCTTTTTTATTGATTAAAATCGGAACCAGATTATAGTAATATGTCTTTCCTTTATGAACACTATCCTGATAATGGAATGTTTCCTCGTCCGAATTCACACGGACATCCGCAATCAGTTCACCTTCGTCTGATGGATTTTCACTTCTGTAGATTGCAACTTTATCGGCTCCCGCTCCGCCGCTCCATGTAATGACAGCCGTATTTGCATAATCATATTCAATCCTGTCAATCTTGACCACTTCCGGCGGCACATCCTCACAATCCAGCGTAAATGCATTGATTCGGAACGTTCTGTTATTATCATAATTATCCTGCCATGACGTCAGGCTTGAACCATAAAAGCTCTGTCCTTTTGCAACAATGTGCTCCCCTTTACAATTTCCATCATCGGAGGTATAGCTTCTATCGAAGTACAAAGCAGGTCTTGTATTCGGAAACGTAAGCACAATTGACACATAATCTTCCGTATCCAATATAACCGGAGACGCAAGCTCTATCGTATAAAGTCCCGCATAGTCCGTTGTGCCTTTCTGCGGCGTATCAAGCAGCGCTGTTCCGCTTGTCGGATTTGTCACTACACCGTTTTCCATATCCGGATTTTTATATAACTGAAGTTCATAATCCACATCGGCTGTACCGCTCAAAAATGACACTGCTGTCAGTTTTTCTCGTGATGCATTTTCGCTCTTAATCTGATATACCTGAGCAGCCCTTCTCGCGGCAATTGTAGAACCGGAATATGCCGTATTTCCATAAAAATAATTGTTGTCATATTTTTCGGTATCACAGACGCTAAAAGCATACACTGGATTTCCGGAACCAAGGGACTTATCCTCATAAGAGATATAATAATATCCGTCGTCTCCATTGCTTTCTCCCCAACTGTTTCTGATAATCCATGCGCCGTCATTTTCAGGCTGGTTATCTTCCCGGAAGTTCTCCTTTTGATAACTGTCATCCCATCCTACTGCCATAATTGCATGGTTTGTCACCGCCTTACCGGAGCCTCCGACATTATTATAATATGCTCCGTTAGACGCATTTACATATTTCGAATCATTATAATATGACCATGACACTGCGCCATAGTCCATTATCATTTTCTTGACAACTTTGATTGCTTCACTTTTATTTCCTTCGGCTTTAAAATCATAGCGGTATGCATTCTCAAGATACAGTCTGGCATCCTGTGCCGCCGTTCTGTCCAATGCACCAGGCAGCGAACTTGTTGAATAAGGATATTCCTTTTCATCCGCTCCGCCATTCCAGTTCATCAGGCGCACGACGCCCCTGATATCATTACCTCCCTGCTTCAGATAATATTCCGCAGGATTACTGGTCATCGTATCCCCGTTTGCATTATCAAGTGCATCATATCCCGTATGATATCCGAAATATGCAAGATGCCGCTCCGACAAGTCAATACTGCCTGCGGACACGCCCAAATCTCTGACTGCTGCTACTTCCATCGCACCAAGCAGGGAAAAACTCCAACATGCCCCCCAGCTTCCCTGATTCCGGATTGCGGGCAGATAACCTTCCTCGCGCGCATCATACTTTGCCGGAATAGCGCTCCTTGCCTTTCTGCTGTTTACAAGCTTATCTGTAAACGCATCCTGATTTTCATCATATGGGACATTTTCCGGTTCCAACGCTTCGGGGTGCGCATACTCGATTTCTTCCCCGGCGCCGTTATCTTCCAAAGATTCCGTTTCAAGGACACTTTCCGTCTCCATTTCCGAACCTGACTCCGATTCCGTCAAGGACGCGCTTTCCTCTTCCGGCACTGCCTCAGACACAGTTTCCGGTTCCGATGCTGCCTCAGTCACGCTCTCCTCTTCCGATACCACTTCAGCAGGACTTTCCTCTTCTGCCGTATCCTGCGCACTGCTCTGCGGTTCGGTATTTGTTTCCGGCTCCTGCGTCACAGCATCCTTTGTCCCAGACTCCGTTTCGGACGCCCTTTCGCTCTCTTCATCTGCCGGATTTTCCGACTCTTTTGTATCATCCGCAGTCGGACTTTCCTGCATTTCCGCCGCATATACTCTCGTTTGTGAAAGCGGTGATACCATAAGAACCAGTGCCAGCATGAATGCAATGCATTTTTTCATCTTTCCAGTCATTTTGTGTCTGTGCTCCTTTCTTCTTCAAACCATTATTGCACTTCCGAACATTATTCCCGCACAATAACCACCTGCTTTGCCTTCGTATACGGATTCGAAAAGTCCACATGCTCCATCCGCTCCTGCGTGATTGTGATGCCGGATACCGCCACCGACGACGCCCCCTTCTCCACAGACGCAATCACGGAATCAAACGACGTATTCTGCACCTCAAGCTCCATATCCAGCTCATCACAGACCGCCGCCATGATATCCACATCCATTCCTACAATTCTGCCATCCTCCGTCATACTTTCATACGGCGGAAACTCCGCGTTTGTAATCATTTTCAAAACGCCGTTTGCATGTGCCCCCTGCTTTCTTTCATAAGCACTCTCCTGCACGTCGCCCATAATCCAGGAATCCTTTATGCTGTCCAGGGTGCCGTCGTTTTGCAGCTTTTCCAATGCCTCATTAATATCCGCCAACAGCCCAGGATTGTTTTTATTTACGGCAATACCGTATTCCTCATCCGCAAAAGGCTCGTCAAGCAGCTTTAAGCCGCCGACCTCGCCTACAAACACATTCGCAGGCGCATCATCGATGATAACCGCATCGACCACACCCTTTTTCAGTGCTGTCACGGCATCAATCCCCCTGTTAAACCGTACAACCTCCGCATCCTTAATGTCGCTGGCATAGACGTCTCCTGTTGTCTTAAGCTGGACTCCTACCTTTTTTCCTTCCAAATCATCCAGCGACTGTACCATATTTGCAACCGGCTGCTCTCCACAGCCTGAAACAAACGCCATCATACAAGCCAGTACGATTAACAGCAGCTTTTTCGTAATATTTTTTCTCATATGTGCTTCTCCTGTTATGCAACAACCTGATTCCTACCATTGTTTTTTCCTATATAAAGTTTCTCATCCGCTTTCTTAATCACATTCTCGTACCGGATAAACTCCGTTCCATCCGCAACGCCAAACGTCATTGTAATGTCCATTTTCGTTTTTTCATATGTAAAATCATGCTCCAGAATACTTTGCCGCAGCTGCCGTGTCCTTGCAACCGTATCCTCATATCCAAGCCTGAACACAAGCAGAAATTCCTCCCCGCCCCAACGGCTTGCAAAACCGTACTCCGAAACATTTTTCCTGATTAAACCAGACACCTCCTGCAGCACGTAATCTCCTGCATCATGTCCATAAGTATCGTTTACTTTCTTAAAGAAATCAATATCACACATGACAACGCAGTATAATTCATTTTTCTGTGAAATTGCAGACAGCATATTGTGACAGCTTCTTCTGTTATAAAGCTCCGTCAGGGCATCCCGCTCAATCAGCTTTTGAAGATTATCCCGCATCTTGAGTGCATAAAGACCAATAGAGCCGATTTCATCTTTACGGTTCACAACACGGTTTCCGAGCCTCGACCTTAAATTTCCTTCCGAAATCGCCTTCAGAAAGCTGTTAATACTGTTAATATCCGCAATCATGCTTGACGAAAATTTGAGCGTAATCAAAAGGGAAAAAGCAATCATAAGAACGGAAAATACGGCAAACCATATAATAACTTCTGTTATTTTATGGTAAACCAAATCCTTCTGCTTCCCGGCAAAAATCATGCCCACAACTTCTCCGCCTGTATTTTTCAGCGGAACATAATATCCGATATAGTTCTTCCCATTGATTGATAAGTCCTTCGACGAATAGCTCATCCCCTGCTTTAATACGACATCTGACACCCGACTGTCCGCTTTTGTCCCTACGGCGGATATACCATACTCATCTTCTATCGTGGTCATGATACGCAAATCGTTCCAAAAAAATGTGGTATCAATCTCCGACTGCTCTTTAATCCGCAAAAGCATTGTTGAATCCGTAATATTCAAATCTCCCTTAAACAGCATTTCATTTATGTATTGATAGTCGCCGCTGATTGCAAAGTCCAGACAGTCAATCAGTGTATCCGTCGTGGATATCAGTTCATCCCGAATGCTCTGTGTATAAAAACTGTAAAATAGCGTTACACCGACGACCGTAATCAGAAAGCTCAATAAAATAATCGGTAATATGACAATGGGGAGAAGCTTTTTGCGTATGCCTCCTTTTGTTTCTTTCAACAGATTATCCTCCTGTTTCTTTTAGGATGATTTTCCTCCTTGTTTTCCTTTACCTTTTTTATCATAGCATAGTTAAAAATTCTTGGCAACTGGTAAGATATCTGCTTTTGGGGCAGGAATTCCCCGGCTGCAGTTTTAAATTGTTTCTATGTATATCGATACAAATCTAAGCAAGTCTTTATATTTTTAATGCAATCCATAATAATCTGTGTTATACTTGAAAACAAATGTGATATGGGCAATCGGATATGAACCATATTACCAGCATACTTAAACTTGAAAACATATTCAAAACAAATTTAAACAAAACATATTTAAATAGGAAAGGAACGATACACGAATGGCATTTCAGAAAAAATGTCCCCTGTGCAGTGCAAAAATGAGCAAGGTAAACGGGGTGCTTACCTGCCCCGACTGTGGCTACAACGATTCCTTTAGCCACGCATCCTATACCACCTCCGCTTCCGGCGAAACGACAGGTACGACTGCAAACACAAGCGAAAGTTCCCGCTCGATTTACCAAAACCAAGGCTTAGGACAGACGGGCAGCACGCAAAATAACCAAAGTAATCCAAGACCTTACGAGCAATACTTAAACCAACAAAACAGCGGCACTTCCCCGACTCCAAGCTTTGCCGAAATTACGGAAAAACGGCGGGCGCTCTACGGGGATGAAAAGCAAAAATCCACCAATGGCATTTTGGTTGTCTGCTTTGTTTTAATCGCTGTCTTTCTGATAATCCTGTTCCTTGTAGTTTCAAGCTTTTTTGCCGCGTCGCGCCATGAAGACAGCTCCAAGGCATCAAAGGAGGATCAGGAGTCCGCAAACCGGGCGGGATCGGGACGCTACTCCTCCGATTCGGACGGTTCTGATGAAGAGCCTGCGTTGGAAAAAATTACCCTGGCAGTTCCGCAGTCCGAGTTTTTCAGCCAAATGATGGGGCTTATCTTTGAAAAGGATGCTGAAGCGTTAACTGCGTCGGATTCCGAGCAGATTATTTCCCTGCATGTTTACGAGGTAGGGTATGATTACCTGGCAGTGGACTATACGCTCTCGGACGGCACGCAGGGCACGGTTTATCCCGCCTCACAAAAACCTGACATAAGCAAGGATCTCACCTGTTTTGTAAACCTTGAGGAGCTTTACTTAAAGGTGTACTCATCCGGCAATTTGAACCTGGACGGGCTTGAAAAGCTGCATACGCTCTACTATGACGGCTACATAAGCGATATTGAAAGCACCATTCCCCCTGAGCAGATAACGGAGCTTGGCCTTTACGATGTCCGCTTTTCCGTCTCCGGGCTTAGCGCTTTTACAAACGTTGAAAGCCTTTACTTAGGCAGCACAATGCTCTCGGATATTAACGGAATTTCCGAGCTTCCCAATTTAAAAAGGCTTACCATTATGGACGGCGATTATATTGACGACCTTTCCGCATTGTATCAGGCGACACAGTTGGAATCGCTTTATATCGAATCAGACTCGCTTCGGGATGTCAGCTTTTTAACGAAATTTGACAATCTGAAAGAACTTACCGTGGTTGGAAGCAAGGTTCTTGATTTTACGCCGCTTGCGGAATGCACGGATCTGGAAAGCCTTTATCTTTTGGAAAATTACGAAACGACGGATTATGAATTTGTCAAAGGTTTAACAGGACTGAAGGAATTTGGTCTGATGACAAGCTTTAATTTTGACGACTCCGATATGCCTGATTTTTCGGCACTTAGCAATGTGACGAAGCTTTATCTTGGAAATTTTGAAAGCTTTGACAACCTGAAATATATGACAAATGTCGAGGAGCTGGTTATTGATGACGGCGGCTACGGGGATTTCGGAAGCAGTAATTCCCTTTTACAGCTCCCGAACTTGCGTTCCCTTACCGTGAAAAACAGTTCTGTTTCGCCTGAAATGCTACAACAGATATCTGAGGCTGAAGGGCTTGAATATTTGGATATGTATTCCAGCTATCTTTGGAGCGACATCAGTCCGATTATGAATATGCCAAATCTGAAAGAACTGCACGTTGATTATACTTCCTTTATGCTGAATACGGAGAATGTTGCGGAAAATGATCATCTGCGCATTCTTGATATGGGCAATGCAATGATTTACAGGTACAATACTGATCAGTGGGCAGATAAGGAGAATATTGAGGTCAAAAAGCTTCAGGAGGCACTTGCAAAGCTACGCGGCATGGAAGAATTGACGCTTGAGGATTTGACAATAGACAGTGTGGACTTTGCGGCAGGGATGGAACAGTTGAAAATGCTTAATATCATGGACAACTATGTTACGTCACTGGAACCGCTTGCAGACCTGCCAAAGCTTCAAGTCATTGTATGTGAGACAAACCCGGTTTCCGATACGGCGGGATTGGATGATATTCTTGTAAAATAAAAAATCTGCAAAAAAGAATGGAGGATGCGTATGTATCAGATTATTGACGGAAAGAAAATATCACAGGAAATTAAGGATGAGCTCAAGGACAAAGTAACTGCCCTGAAAGCAGAAGGAAAAAGCATCTGCCTTGCCGTAATCCAGGTGGGCAGTGATCCCGCATCAAGTGTGTATGTGGGAAACAAGAAAAAGGCGTGCGCTTATATCGGAATTGAGTCGCTTGCGTATGAGCTGCCTGAAGAGACAACGCAGGAGGAGCTATTAGACCTTGTAAGAAAACTTAACGAAGACGACAAGATAAACGGCATCCTCGTACAGCTTCCGCTTCCGAAGCAGATTGATGAAAAAAAGGTCATTCAGGCCATTGCCCCCGAAAAAGACGTGGACGGCTTTAACGAGAAGAATGTCGGAGCACTGTGTGTTGGCAGCAAGGGCTATGTGTCCTGCACACCGCTTGGCATTATACAGCTTTTAAAGCGCTCCGGGGTGGAAATTTCCGGAAAGCACTGTGTAGTCATCGGCAGAAGCAATATCGTCGGAAAGCCGATGTCTCTTTTGCTGCTGCGGGAAAACGGCACGGTTACCATCTGCCACTCACGCACGCAGAATATTAAGGAGATTACAAAACAGGCAGATATCTTAATTGTGGCGGTCGGGAAGCCGAAGTTTATTGATGAAAGCTATGTAAAAGAAGGCGCTGCAGTGATTGATGTCGGCATCCACAGGAATGAAAACAACAAGCTCTGCGGCGATGTCGATTTTGAAAAGGTCGCACCGCATACAAGTGCAATCACACCTGTCCCCGGCGGTGTGGGACCTATGACGATTGCAATGCTGATGTATAACTGCGTAAGCTCAGTGGAGTAGTTTTAATAAAAACGGATAAAAGGTTTCACCTGACAGCAAAACCTTTTATCCGTTATTTTTGCGGAACATATGTTTCTTCAAATATTTCTTTTTTTACTATATACACATCCGTTTTATCCTCCGGTAAATAGCAAATGTAATCTCCCGTTTTCCCGTACATGTAATTCTCATAATTCCATTTTGAAAAAACCTTCGCAGGAACTGTAAGCCGTTTGGCGTAAATACAGGAATCCTCTTTCCTAATGCACTTTTTCGCATATGGCAAAAGCTCATACTTCTTTGATTTTACCACATCCACGACAGACGGCGCATACTCATATTCTTTGTAAAACACTTCTTCCAGCGCCCGGTATTTCTGCTCAAATTTATCCCGCTCAATCGGATATACTTCCCCGAACAGTCCAATCATCACATAAATATTCTCCGCCGCCTTTACCGCTACATCCCCCTCATAGGTCCGTATCTTACACTCCGTTCCAGGCTCCAGGAAATTCAGCGTTTTCACATAACCGCACACACTTGGAAGCTTTTTGTACAGTGCAAAGCCCTCCGTATCCCTGATTCCCTCGCTGGCATACACCACATCACAGCTGTCATAATATTCCTCTGATTTTGAAAAAATATAGGTGTCTATCCCCAAATCCCCATATTTTTCCTTATATTTACTTCTGCTGATGAATCCGCCCGCCTTGTTCAGATGTCCGCCGCCGTTTCCGATATCCGTAACCAAATACGCCGCCATATCGTTTGCCGTGACATACGGACTGCAGCTCCTGACGGAAAGCTTATATCCTTCCGGAAGCTCATTAAAAATAATGCACACGTCAATACTGTCCACCTGCAGGACAAAGTCGCCCACCAGTCCGAGAATATTCGGGTCACATGGCTTTGCCTTGATAATCGCAAGCCGCTTATTTTCATTATAATTATACCGCAGCATTGCCATGCCCGCCGTCTCAAATTCCTCCAGCGTAAAGTTCGCATGTGTCACATGGTTAAGAAGCTGTTCGTCAACTTTTAAAAAATCCAGCATATCCCGTTCAAGCGGATGCCTTACCTCGGAAAGCTCGTTGCTGTCCATAAACAACCCGTAATACAACGCCGTTGCAACGGAAATATCCCGGTTGACATCATACCCTTCCGCCTTTAAAAGGTCATAACAGATAGTCGCACAACTCACAATATTGCTGCGGATTTCACACATCCCATCCGATTCGCGTCCTGTATTGTGATGGTCAATCATTGCGATATTTTTTGCGTCTATATGCTGCACATTCCCTTCCCCATATTGACAGTCAACTGTCAGCAGAAGCTCCGGAACGTCAATTGCAACATCCGGATCATTGAGGTACTCTACGGGAAGGTTGAGCCTGTCAATAATCATGCAAATATTGCTTTTTGTGATTTTCGCACGTCCGCCATAGACAAGGCGGACCTTTTTGCCGCGCGATAAAAAATATTCATACAACGCATATCCGGATCCTATCGCATCCGCATCCGGATTGTCATGCATCTGAATCACAATGTCATTATATTGTTCCAAGTCGTGAAGCCTCATAACAGTAACCGTATTCCTTTCTCTTCCTGTATTATTCTGACACGAGTATCAGAAATTTTCCGGTATCAACTGTAATCGCCGGTCTGATTCCAAAGCCTTCGGTTCCCACCGTCTGCGTTGTGGTTAAATCCGATGTCAGTCCGTTCGACACCATATAGCACTGGCTTGCGCGGTCTTCTTTGGGTTCCCGCAGCCACCAAAAATAGTTTTCAACTCCATAGTCAAGCGAATATCCGCTGTACCACTTGGTTGCGTCCTGACTGACTGCCGCCTGCGTCGGTTTTGTCAGGATACTGACGTCTGCTTCCTTTAGCCATTCCAGTTCTTCCAAATTCAGCAGAAAAACCTTGTCCTCCGTTACCGTCCCTGCGGTGTTTACCTGTGTCTCGACGAGCGCCTCCCTTTCCTCTGGCGTAAAATAATACAAAAATCCTGCCTCGTCCTCATAACCGTTTTTCATATCGGACATCGCCGCTTTGACCGGATGTCCGCCTTCATACGATACAACCTGCGTATCGGAATTTAACCACGCACGGATATTGGAGGCATTCCATTCATTGCTTCCGCGCACCCTCGCCTCAAGTGCCTTATCCGCAAAATCTTCTCCGGAATACTTCCAGTAGTCCTCCCCGTTATCTTTATTAAACGTCCCACTGTCAGCCGCGTCAAATGCCTTCATGGTAATAATATTTTCCGTAATCAGCACTGCTTTGCTGTTATCCTGTGATAAATGTATGACCCGCCATAAAACAGGTTCGTCATTATATGTTCCAAATGTAACCGTATCCCCAAGCGCAAGTTCTTTTTTACGAAATACTGGCTCCTCCTGCTGCCGTGATTCCTCAAGCTCCTGCTCCGATACCCATCCCACGGACATACCTATCGCAGCCATAAGGATTGTGGCTGCTGCGATTGCAATGCCTATCGCTATCGATTTCATATTCCTGTGTTGTTTATTCAGGTTTGGTTTTGGATCCGATTCCGGTTTTGATTCCAATGAAAGCAGTTCCCCGCCGCTTCGCAGCGCTTCCACACAGTCAAGTATCACATGAATATCCGTGTCCACTTTCTGATTCACCCACTGGTGCGTCATCAGAAAGTATTCCATTGACTTCGTAAGCGCGACCTCCTCCATCTTATATACCAAAATCGGAATGGACTGGCTTGCGGCATGCTCTACCTCCCGGAGCACATGCGGTGAGGTATTGGAATGATTCGACAAAAGGATAAGCAAAGCATCTGAACGCTCAATGCCCAGCATCAGCTCCGCTGCATATTCATGCCCCGACCGGATATCCCGCGGCGCGATAAAGCACTGATGTCCGGCATTCTCCAAAAGGGAACACACCTTCAGTGCAGTTTCTGCATCCTTTGAGGAATGCGAAATAAAGATATACATATGGTTTCTCCTGTAACGTAACCCTTAATCTGTTTGTATCCCTGTCAAAATAATATATTTCTTTTTTCAATATTATCACAGTTTACCGTAAAATACCACTGAAAATACATTTTTCACACTACTCCAGCATAACAGTTAAGCCCAACTGCAAAAAAAGACTTCCCGATATACCTACCCAAGCGCCACATCCAAAACCATCATAATCACAAATCCCGCCGCTACGCCTATCGTACTGATATTCGAGTGCTCGCCCGTCTGTGATTCCGGAATCAGCTCCTCCACCACGACATATATCATCGCTCCTGCCGCAAACGCGAGAAAATACGGCAAAAGCGGCACAATCATTTTGGCAAGAAATATTGTAAGCACCGCTGCCACAGGCTCAACAAGCCCGGAAAGCGTCCCGTAGAGAAACGCTCTGCTCTTTGAAATACCTTCACTTCTAAGCGGCATCGACACAATCGCACCCTCCGGAAAATTCTGTATGGCAATCCCGAGCGCAAGCGTCATCGCACCCGCAATCGTAATCTGCGAATCACCCAAAAGCGCACCCGCGAACGTCACGCCAACCGCCATTCCCTCCGGAATATTGTGCAGCGTCACGGCAAACACCATCATTGTCGTTTTCTTCATTTTCGCCTTGATTCCCTCCGGCTTGCCGCTTTCTATGTGAAGATGCGGAATCACGCTGTCAAGCAGCAGCAAAAAAGCCATTCCAAGCAAAAATCCCGACGCCGCAGGCATCCATGCCGTTTTTCCCTGCTCCGCCGCCATGTCAATGGAAGGAATCAGCAGCGACCACACCGACGCTGCAATCATCACCCCTGCCGCAAATCCCAAAAGCAATTTTTCAAGCTTCTGATTTAACTGGTTTCTCATAAAAAACACCATAGCCGCGCCCAGTGTTGTACCCGTAAACGGTATCATCAAACCAACTACCAAGCTAATATCCATGCTATTGTTCCTCCTTTTCGTTCCTTATTATAGTATTCTGCTTTTTATAAATTGTAACCTTGAATTTGGAAATATTTAGTTAGTTATGGCTAACCAAATATTATAATAGCATGAAACATGAAAATTAGCAATGTTTTGCGCCATAAGTCAGAAAAATAGTCCCTCTATTACAGAAGGACTATTTTACAATATTTTTTCCGCTTCGTACTGTCAGGAAAACATATCACTCTTACCGCCGAATATCCACATATCCAACCTCCAGCGAATGCTCGCATAAATCATAGCTGTCCCCATAGGTGTCCAAATTCAAATACAGATACGCCAACTCTTCCTCCGGCACAAGCCATGCCATATGAACCGCTGCCGTTTCCCCCGCTTTGAGGGAGCTGATATAATTGTTGCTCCGCTCGCCGCCATGCACATCATAATACCACATCTCCACGTGCCGCGCTGCGCCTGCAGGTACTGCATCATCCCATGCCGCGTTCTGACCGGGAGCTTTACCGTCATAGCATCTTACCGCACCGTTTTCTTCCACGATTTTCATCAGGCTTCCAAAAAATAGCAGCTCTTTCAACTCTTCCGTGCCCGTATTTGTATACTCCACCGTGACATACACCAGTTTTTGCGGCACTTCACGGCTCTCCACAACCTCATCAACAGAGTTGATACCGTCCCCATACTTGATATAATTTATTTTTGCCGGAAGCAGTTCCCCCGATGGTGTTGTTTCCTTCTGCAGTTCCTCCTTAGAGTCATTATCCATCGCGGACAAATCAAGCGGACTGATATTGTCACAAATCTGTACATCTGTCACCTTGATTTCCACATTTGCCAAGACTTCCAAGTCCTCCTTCTGAGGATTTGCCGCAAATGCGTCTCCGACTGCATGTGTGTTTTTCATAGCCGTTTGAGGTACCGATTGCGCCGCGTCTTCGACAATTTCTTCATGACTTGACGCAAGATAATCGCTCCATTGGTAAGCTTTTACAATGCCCGCTGTTTCATTATCCGAAACGGGATGCAGACGGATACCTTCTGCGATTTTGAGTGCCTCCTCCTTTGATACATCCGACGCCGCATACATTTCCATCACATAATGCACATCCGTATATGCCACATAAATACGTTGGTTAAAGGAAATCCCTTCCCCTTCATCCGATTGCAGAGCAAAGTAAACGCCCTCATACCCTCCAACATCAATACGCTCCGTTTCTTTCACGTTTTTGGTCAACATTTCAAACTGTGCATCTCCTGTGTCCATTTTGTAAAACACGATTGACACACCGCCCTCATACATGGCATTTGAAAAGCTGTATTTTCCATCCTCCGTTTCTACCATTCCGTCAGGCAGATACGAAGCCTCCATTGTAACATCCGGAACATTCGGAGCATTGGGAATTTCGTGTGTCTGTCCATTACCAAAACTGTTGTTTGCATCCTCTTCTATCTTTGTTTTCACTGCGTATGTTCCAACCGGCTCATTGCGCATACGGTAAGCAATGGCGGCAAATACGGTCGTACCCAGCAGCATTGCCGCCGCAAATGCAACAATCAGGGTTTTTCTTAACCTGTGATTTTTTCTTTTGCCTGTCACTCCCACTCCGATTTGTTTCTGCACTTCCCGCTCGACCATTGTCCTTAATTCTTCCGGCATTTGAGGGAAATCCTGTTTTAAATCATCTAATCTCATTTTTATAACCATTCTCCTTTCGCAGCCTGCAAGTTTGGGCTTTCTAGCACAAACTTGCCAGGTTGAAAATTTTAATTTTCGACCTTGACCTCCATTTCTGCGCCCAGCTCTTCCTTCAGTTTTGCCCGCGCCCGCATCAGGCGGTTTTTTACCGCGCTCTCTGTGGTTTTCATCAAAGCTGCAATCTCTTTTATACGATATCCTTCCATATAATAGAGCGTAACAGTCAGCCTGATTTCATGCGGAAGGCGGCTGACTGCCTCATATAAGTCAAAATATTCCCCTTCTTCCTGCGCTGCCTGCTCCATAGAAACGTCCTCCAACGAAAGCAGCCTCTTTTCCCGCCGCATGATTGCATAGCATTCATTGATGACAATGCGGACCAGCCACGTCTTGGCATAAGAATCCTTGCGCAGCGTATGCAGTCCCGAAAACGCCTTTACGATTGCCTCCTGAATGGCGTCCGCACAATCCGCATCATTTCGCAGCAGCGTTTTTGCCACGTGGTACATTGTGTCCTGTGACGCAATAATTAAATTTCCCAATTGTTCCTTTGTCATAATATCCTTTCTGCCGGCTTTTGTTATATTTATGCACAGCCCCATGCAGATGAATTATGCCGCAGAAGCGGCGCATGGAGCGCGCACGAGCAGGGAAAATTTTTCCCTACTCGATATAAAATCGTGCACTGATTTTTTCTTACATCTGTTAGATGTATTATAAATGCTTTTGGTCGCGCGAAACAGAAATAAATTTTGATTCCGCAATTTTTTACAATTCATATTTTGTACTTATTGTTATGATTTAAGCAGACAGGAACACTGTCAAAATATAAGAAAGGACGTGCCAAGAATGGAGTATCGAAATCTGTTTGAAAAATTCAACGAGGGAGGAAAGCTGCTTTTGCCAAATACCACCATTTTTTTTGACGCAATTGCGTGGTCTAAACATCCTGTTTTTGAGGGTGTGGAGTTAAAGCATATTATCACAGCCAATGAAACAGACAGGCAGTTCAGCTTCCATCTCGTGAGAATCGCCCCCAATAAAAAGATTGGCAATCATATCCATGAGAAGCAATTAGAAACACATGAAGTCATTTCCGGTACGGGCATATGTGTGAACAATGGCGCAAAACTGCCTTATGAAGCAGGTACCATTTCCATTTTCCCCATCGGCATACCGCACGAAGTCATTGCGGGAGAGGACGGTCTTTATCTGTTCGCGAAGTTTATGCCTGCATTGTGCTAACTCGTTTTCTCTGTTTGAATCGTTTGAGAGGATAATTTATAAGTTAGCGGAGATAATCCTACCTGTTTTTCAAACTGCTTTATGAAGTGGCTTTGGTCGCAAAAACCTGTGGACAGAGCCACTTCCGTTATTGTCTTGGCGCCGCGCATCAATCGCTGTGCCTTGCG
>DKYC01000148.1:2499-16006 GCA_002492295.1 Lachnospiraceae bacterium UBA7110 | reverse complement strand
CTTTTCGCAGAATTGGAAAATCTACGATAAATTTTGTGCAAAGGCAGGTTATTCGCGAAAGGTGAAAGGGATGTCCGCAGGCAGCACGATAACAAAGACGATTTGGCAGTACAGTGAAATCCTGCCAAAAGATACAATGGAGTTTCTAAGAGGCATTGCCTTGGATTATGGCAAGGTGAAAAACTACATATATAAAAGATATTCCGGAATAAAAAGTCTTGGAAGGCTCACGCCGGTATTTGACATTATGAGTGAAGTGCGTCACAGCGGAATCAGGACGCAGCTTGGACTGCCGTCCGCGTATTTTGACCCTGCCATTGTTGAAGCAGTGGCAGATATTAAAGGCATGTGGGGGATGATTAAAAATAAAATCGGAATGCTTATTACGGCAAATGAAAATCTCAGCGATGAGGACCGGATTTATTTAAGAACCATCCTGAAACTGGATAAGCTATACGCCGCAGTGCTGTGCCATGAAAAATACGAAATGCCCAAAAAGGCGCAAGGACTTAATATTGACGTGGAGCGCCTGAACAATCTTTTGCGGAGACTGACAAGAAAGCATCTGACAAAACCACAGACAGGCAGGACGGATTGCTTCAGCATAGCCCCCAGTGGTTATGCATACAGGGATGGTACGATTTGCATAGCGTCAAGGACAGCAGGACAGAGGATACCACTTCCGCTTAAGGATGCGCATATCTGTGACCGGCAGATACGGATTTGCCTGAAGGAAGATTACGCCGCACTTGCCCTTCCGGTGGAAGCAAAAGTAAGAAAGCACAGGGATTACGATGGTACAGTTTATATCCATATAGGTTATCAGGATATGTTTACGCTGTCAAACGGCAATGTCTACGGACAGGCGATGGGGGAGATAACCTCATCGGAAACGCAGCGCCTGACCCAAAAGAACAAAGGACGCGCTAAGATGCGTTCAAGATATCAGAATAGCATAACATCCGGTGAACAGGAGCAGGCAAGGCGCATCGCAGCCAATAATCTCGGTACACGGAAATATGACAGGCGCAAAGAAAAAGAACGCGCAAAGACACAGGCGTTTATCAACACGGAAATCAACAGAATGCTCGCGGAGGAAAAGCCGCAGAGGATTGTGATTACAAGACCCGTGACAGTGGGCAAGACAAAGCTTGACTCAAAGTCGGCAAACAGAAAATTATCAAGAAGCTTTAACGGATACGTCAGGGAACGGCTTTCCTATAAATGCCGTCTCCACTCCATTGAGCTTGTGGAAATAAATTCAAAAGGAACGGGGAGCACCTGTTCCTGCTGCATGGCGGAAGGGATTCGGCAGCCGGACGGCTTTTTGTGTCCGAACTGCGGATACAAAGCCGCAATTTCCTTAAACGGGGCAAGAAATATTGAAAAAAAATATAACAACAGCGGCAGGAGAATAAAACAAAAGAAAGAAGAAGTCGGTTAAACGATACGAACCTGAGAATAAATCCCTTGTGGCAGAGTGATGATACATTTTGCCATATGTGATTTCACCCGGTGTATTGTGTCAGTGGCGTTTTTGGAAATGCTACTGACACAATACATCAATCAGGATCACAGGAGCGTATGTTTATCATATTGTAGACGGCAAAAACTGTCTACAGAGGCAACAAACGGCATTATCCAAGTCAGATTTTATGGCTTTCCGGTATGCCAGGACCGCAGCCTTATGCGGAGCGAAGCAAAATCCGGCTTTGTCCGGGTTTGCAGGCGGAGACGCCCGGCTAATCCTTATGATAAAACGAAAAGATTTTTTAAGTCTGAGTTTCGTTTAAAAGAATGTCAAAGGACGGAGAATACTGATTGGGAGTAAAACATGAGAAAAGCACAGAAACAGCAGGCTGAGGAACTGCTCAGGCAGATAGAAGAAGCACACGGGCAGATTAAAGAGTATATCGGGCAGGGCAGCGTGCAGTATGCAATGGAGCTTTTGGAAGACTGCCAGAACGGTGGGATTACGGTAGGCACCCTGATTGAAGAAACACAGGGCGCAAATCATCCGACTGTAGCGTTATTGGAAGACTACTGCGAAGCGATTTATCAGATTCACAAGAATCTGTCAGACAGCAGGGAAATGAACGCAAACAAAGCATATAAACTGTTGCGGCAGAAACTGATTAAGGTGGAAAACAGCCTGAAAAATGACATTTCGGTAAGAATGGAAGTCGTTTTTCTGCCATACAAGGCAAGTATGTGGGACAGCCTGGAAAGTGTCTGGAGGGCTGCAAACGAGGATCCGGATTGTGACGCTTATGTCATTCCGATACCATATTATGATAAAAATCCGGACGGAAGCTTTCGCGAAATGCATTATGAGGGTGACCAGTATCCGGATGATGTTCCGGTTACGAAGTATGAGGAATATGACTTTGAGAAACGCAGGCCGGATGCAATCTACATTCATAACCCCTACGACAGCTGCAATCTGGTGACAAGCGTGCCGCCATTTTTCTTTTCGGAAAATCTGAAAAAGTATACGGACAAGCTGGTGTATATACCATATTTTATCTTGGGTGAAATCAAACCGGATGAAGATGACAGAATAGAGGGAATGAAGCATTTTGTGACAACACCTGCTGTTTTTAATGCAGATAAGGTAGTCGTGCAGTCGGAGGATATGAAACAGGTCTATATCAAAGTCCTTTTGGACGCCACGGACAATCATACGGATGCGGCGAGAAAGTATTGGGATGAGAAAATACTCGGACTTGGCTCACCAAAGCTGGATAAGGTGTTGAGCACGAAAAAAGAAAATTTGGAAATTCCGCAGGAATGGCTAAAGGTGATTGAGAAACCGGATGGAAGCTGGAAAAAAATTATTTTTTATAATACAAGCGTTGGGGCATTGCTGCAGCATAATGAGAAGATGCTTCAAAAAATGCGGTATGTGCTTGGGATTTTTAAGGAGAACCGGGATGAGGTAGCGCTTTTGTGGCGTCCGCATCCGCTGATTAAAGCGACTATGGAAAGTATGCGCCCGCAGCTTTGGAAAGAATATGACAGGCTTGTCAGAAACTATCGGGACGAAGGCTGGGGGATTTATGACGACAGCAGCGACGTTGACAGGGCGATTGCGCTGAGTGATGCGTATTACGGGGATGGCAGCAGTGTCGTACAGATGTACCAGCAGACAGGGAAGCCGATTATGATGCAGAATGTGGAAGTGACTGCATAGCTTGACTATTTTAAATATTTGACATAGATAACGGAACCTTGGCAATTTCATACTTTATATCTGATAAGAACATGTATTCGGAAAATTGACGCTTTTATCATTGTATGTTATGTGTGCATTACAGTCGGCACAGATACGAATATGGTTCATTTTATTGTTGACATAGGGGTGATGTTTACCTGTTGCAATTATAAGTTTTTGATGTATGTATAAAAGAGGAAATTAAAAAAGGAAATGGGACAAAATTTGGGGGAGGGTTTGTGAAAGGCTTGCCCGTGGTATTTTATAGATGTAGTCTGAAGCAATTTACGATAGGAAATATAAATATAGGTGAACAGGATATATGGATAACTTTTGGCAAAAGAGTTACGGATACGGTATTGGGAATGGATATCCCCAAACAAGTTATAATGATAACAAACCCGTATGAGCAAAAAGTTTATTTCCGCAAGGATGCAGAGGATAATAATCATAATTTTTGTTTAAAGATTTGATAGTAATAATTAAATAATGAAAGATTAAAAAGATGTAAGGTATGAAGTTGCCAATGCAATGGATACGGTGCATCTTTTTTTGTGGGATATATAACATAGAATTATACAACAATATTCAGAAAGATAAAAAAGAATATAACAATAGGGAAAATATGAGGATTTTATTGACAGGCGGCTCCGGGTTCGTAGGAAAAAATGTAAAAGAATATCTTGAGAATAGACAATATGATGTGTATGCCCCCACCAGTAAGGAATTGGATTGTTTGGACGAGGTGAAGGTGGAAGAATGCCTCAAAAGTCAGCAATATGATGTGGTTTTGCATTTTGCTGTTTATGGTGACGGCATTGACAAGAGGAAAGATGGTACGAAAGTTTTAGAATACAATTTAAGGATGTTTCAAAATTTTTATATTCATTCTGATTTATTTGGAAGGATGATTTATACCGGTTCGGGGGCGGAATATGACAAGCGTTATCCTATCGTGAATGTATCGGAAGAAGATTTGAGATTACATTCCGTGCCAATTGACCAATATGGGCTTTTAAAACGTACTGTAAATATCATGATAGAGAAAAGCAGTAATATTTATAATTTAAGGCTGTTTGGTATTTTTGGGAAATACGAGTATTGGCAGACAAAGTATATCTCAAACCTTTGCTGTAAATCCTTAAAGGGATTGCCACTGTCAATGCGCAAAAACTGTTATTTTGACTATTTGTGGATAGATGATTTTTGTAAGCTGCTTGAGCGGTTCCTTCAGATAAAGAAGCCAAAGCATCATGTATACAATGCTGTGAGTGGTAAAAAAGTAAGCCTGTATGACATAGCGGAAATCGTCAATGAGATTGCGGATAAAAGAAGTGACATTTTGGTCTGCAGTGAGGGGTGGGCAAATGAATATACAGCTGATAATGCACGAATAAAACAGGAGATTCCAGATTGGGAAGTGGGAGATATCCGTAAAACGATAGCGGAGTTGTATAAGTGGTACAGAGAACACATAGAGGAGATAGATAATTATTCTTTGATATACGGGTGAAGGTAATGCAGATAGAAGACTTGTTGATTAAGGAAGGTTCTACAATCAAAGAGGCTGTAAAAAGGCTGGAGGAAAAGCGGTGTAAGGTTGTTTATGTTGTACAGAAAGGTAAGCTGGTTGCTTCCATTTCGGATGGGGATGTGCGCAGATATGCTTTAAAAAATGGGAAAATGGAAGCTTTGGTTAAAAGCATTGCAAATTATAATCCCCAATATCTGCTTACATATGAGAAATACAAACTTGATGAGATTTTTGAAAGGTCTGAAATCAGCTCGATTCCCATTGTAAATTACAATCAGGAAGTCGTGGAAATTGTGTTTCGGAATGGCAGACGGATACAAAAAAAACATCATCTGAACTGTCCTGTCGTCATGATGGCAGGTGGAAAAGGGACAAGATTGTTTCCGTATACAAAGGTTCTTCCCAAGGCGCTGATTCCTATAGGAGAGCTTCCAATTTCAGAGCGCATTATTAATAATTTTGTGAATTATGGCTGTGAACACTTTTATTTAATCCTAAACCATAAAAAAAAGATGATTCAGGCATATTTTGATGCAATTGAAAAGCCATACGCAATAGAGTACATAGAAGAAGAGAGCTATTTAGGAACAGGCGGCGGATTATGGCTTTTAAAGAATAAAATCAGGCAGGACTTCTTTCTTGTAAACTGTGATATTATCATTGACGCGGATTACAGTGAGATTTTCAACTATCATAAAAAAAATAATAATTACATCACAATCATAGCTGCAAAATATAAACATGTGGTTCCTTATGGTGTGATAGATATTGATGAGAACGGATACTATGGGAAACTGACGGAAAAACCTGAGAATAACTATATCATTAATGCGGGAATGTATGTTGTAAATGCTGACCTTGTTGGGGCAATGCCCCAAAATGAGGAAATTTCATTTCCAGAAGTAATAGAACAATGTAAGGCGGATGGTAAGAAAATAGGGGTATATATTATTGAAGAATCCGCATACATGGATATGGGACAGTTGGAAGAAATGGAACAGATGAAAAACAAACTAAAAGTATAGGGAATCAGAATGAAAAAAAGAGTAGCAGATATTGTGATGGAAACATTAATGGAATATGGCATTACGGACTGCTTTGCAGTGGTTGGCGGCGGGGCAATGCATTTGGATAATGCGCTGCTTGTATGCGGCAAAATGAAAAAATATTTTAACCATCATGAACAGGCATGCGCAATGGCGGCAGAGGCATATGCCAGATACAGCGGGAAACCGGCGGCTGTCTGTGTTACTTCCGGTCCGGGAGCTACCAATACTTTAACAGGCGTTATGGGAGCATGGCAGGACAGCCTGCCAATGGTTGTATTGTCAGGACAGGTCAGATATGAAATTTCCGTGCCAAAATCAGGTTTGAAGCTCCGCTACCGCGGGATTCAGGAATTTGAGATTATCCCGACGGTGAAGAACATGACAAAATATGCGGTTATGATAACGGATCCGTTAGCAATTAAAAAAGAGCTGGTAAAAGCGATTCGGATTTCCATGGATGGAAGAAGGGGTCCGGTATGGCTGGATATACCGCAGGACATACAAAATGCGAAAGTGGAGGAAAACGATTTATACAGAGAAGAGGAATTTATCAGTGAAGTTCCCAGGGCAAATGAAAAAGACGTGGAAGCCCTGGTACAGCTGCTTACAGATGCAAAAAGACCTTGTATTTTAGCTGGGGCAGGCATTATCAGCAGCCACTGCAGGGACGCATTCGAAGACATGGTAAATAAAGTAGGGGTTCCCGTAATTGGAGGATCATGGGTGGCTGACAATTTCTATACAGACCACAGACTTTATTACGGCAATTCCGGCAATGTAGGACCAAGAACCGGAAATTTTATCCTACAGAATGCAGACGTTATTTTGGCATTGGGAAACAGTCTTGGGTTTCGGCAGACGGGATTTAATTTGGAAGGTTTTGCACCTGAAGCCAAAATTGTCATGGTGGATGCGGACGTAGAAGAAGGCAGAAAGCCGGGATTGAAAATTCAGCAGTTTATCCATGCGGACTTAAGGGACTTTATAAAGACAATGCTTGCGTCGGATTGTGGAATAGAGGTTCCGCAGGAATGGATGTCATACTGCGATATGTTAAAACAAAGGTTTACGCCGTTTGAAGCGGCAGAGAACATTAATCCGCAGGAAAGGGTATGTGCGTATTATTTTTGGAAGATATTTCAGAAACATGAACCTAGTGACAGCATATTGGCACTAGGGAACAGCACCGCTGACAGTGCCAAGCTTCAAATCGGTGTGCAGCATGCAGGGCAAAGGGTTTTGACAAATTATACCTGCGGTTCAATGGGATATGATATACCGGCATCAATCGGTGCGGCGGCAGCGTCAGGAAAAAGAGTATATTGTGTTACGGGCGACGGGAGTGTAATGATGAACCTTCAGGAGCTTCAGACGATTGTGCAATACAATCTGCCAATTCATCTTGTGATTTTTTCCAATGATGGCTATGGTGCAATTCGTCAAACAAGCAAGAACTTTTTTAACGGTGCATATATTGGCTGCACTCCGGATACTGGCGTGAGTTTTCCTGATTTTGAAAAGATTGCGGATGCGTTTGGATTTTCATATAAAAAGTGTAAATGTAATGCGGAGGCAAAAGATTGCATTCAGTGGATGATGAATGCAAGGCATAGATGCCTGCTTGAAATTGAGCAGCAATTGGACGATCCTGTAACACCAAAAGTAATGTCCAGACTGGATGAAAACGGAGTGATGCTGACACCCTCACTTGAGGACATGTATCCGTTTCTTGAAAAAGAAGAATATGAGAAGCTGATGATTAAAGACAAATAAATGGAGCAGATAAAATGAATGTATTGGTAACGGGGGCAGATGGGTTTATTGGAAGCCATTTGACGGAAGAACTGGTCAAAAAGGGTTATCAGGTAAAAGCATTTGTATATTATAACTCATTTAATAACTGGGGCTGGCTTGACACATTGTCAAAAGAAATCATGAAGAATGTGGAAATCTTTCAGGGAGACATCCGTGATCCAAACGGTGTGGAAGAGGCAGTAAAAGGGATGGATACCGTTTTTCATCTGGCGGCGTTGATTGCGATACCGTTCAGCTATCATTCTCCGGACACTTATGTTGACACCAATATTAAAGGAACCCTGAATGTTTTGCAGGCGGCAAGGAAACATCATACCGGCAGGGTGCTTGTAACATCCACGTCAGAGGTATACGGAACAGCACAGTATGTTCCCATTGATGAAAAACATCCGTATCAAGGGCAGTCACCGTATTCGGCAACAAAAATAGGAGCGGACAGGCTGGCAGAAAGCTTTTACCGTTCCTTCCAATTACCGGTGACGATTGTAAGACCCTTTAACACCTATGGACCAAGACAGTCGGCGCGGGCAGTGATACCTACCATTATCACACAGCTGCTTGCGGGAAAAACAGAAATAAAGCTTGGTTCATTGACACCCACAAGGGATTTTAATTATGTAAAAGACACGGTCAACGGTTTTATATCCATCCATGAGTCTGATAAAACGGTTGGGGAAGAGATTAATATTGCGACACAAAAGGAAATTTCGATAGGACAGCTTGCAGGAGAACTAATCAGACAGATTAATCCGAAAGCAAAAATTATCTGCGATGAGCAGCGGCTTAGACCGGAAAAAAGCGAAGTGAACAGGCTGCTTGGATGTAATAAGAAGATAATGCGCCTGACAGACTGGAAGCCGCAGTATTCGTTGGAGGAAGGACTGGGAGAGACGATTGACTTTTTAAAAAATCATTTGGATGAATATAAAGTGGACTTGTATAATTTGTGAAAATAATAAGAAATGACAGGATATACATAAAAATGGAAGACATCATTTTGCTTGGACTTGGGGGACATGCCCACAGCGTAGTGGACAGCATTGAACAGGCAGGAAAATACAATATTATAGGGTTTCTTGATACACAAGAGATGCAGGGAAAATATTACAGGGATTATACCGTTTTAGGCACAGATGACGCCTTGAAGAAGTATTATGACAGTGGCATCAGAAATGCTTTTGTAACAATAGGCTTTATGGGACATGGGGACATAAGAAACCAGTTGCATGAAAGGTTAAAAGATATAGGATACGAGGTGCCGAACGTTATTGACAGCTCGGCAGTTATTTCCAAAAGCGCAAAGCTTGCGGATGGGATTTTTGTCGGAAAAAATGCAGTCATCAATGCAAATGCCAAAATCGAAACAATGTGCATTATCAATACAGGCGTGATTGTGGAACATGACTGCGTCATAGAGGAATTTTCGCATGTGGCAGTAGGAAGCGTGTTATGCGGAGGCGTAACCGTTGGAAAACACACTTTGATAGGTGCGAATGCCACGGTGATTCAGGAAAGGATAATTGGCAGTCACTGCATTATAGGCGCTGGAACCGTAGTAAGTAAGGATATTCAGGATAATAGAATTTGCTATGGCGCGATGGAAAAATTAAGAAATGTTGAGGATTGCTAAAATGGGCAGGGTATTTGTAATAGCAGAGGCAGGAGTAAACCATAACGGTGACATGAAAACTGCAAAACGATTAATAGATGCGGCAAGTATGGCAGGAGCAGATGCAGTCAAGTTTCAGACCTTTAAGGCAGCAAACCTTGTGTGTAAAACCGCAAAAAAGGCAGAGTACCAGCTTGAAACGACAGATAAGTCGGAAACGCAGTATGATATGCTCAAAAAACTTGAACTGACGCGGCAGATGCATATAGACTTGATGGAATATTGCGATAAGAAAAAAATAATGTTTCTGTCAACTCCGTTTGACATAGAAAGCATAAGACTTTTATCAGGGTTAGGAATGGAGATATTCAAGATACCATCAGGGGAGATAACAAATTTGCCATATCTGCGTGTAATAGCAGAACAGCGTAAAAAGGTAATTCTTTCAACGGGAATGAGCAGTATGGATGAAGTAAAGGCAGCAGTCAGTGTACTTAAGGATAATGGGGCAAAGGATGTTACGCTGCTTCACTGTAACACCCAATATCCGACACCAGTAACGGATGTGAATTTATTGGCAATGGTAAAAATGCAGGAGGAGCTTGGACTTCCTGTCGGTTATTCGGATCATACACAGGGGTTAGAGATACCGATTGCAGCAGTGGCGCTTGGGGCGGTGGTTATAGAGAAACATTTTACACTGGATAAAAATATGGAAGGACCTGATCATAAAGCGAGCCTTGAGCCGGATGAATTAAAAGCTATGGTTTCATCAATCCGGAATATTGAGTTGGCTTTAGGCGACGGGATAAAACGGGTTTCCGAATCGGAAAAGCCGAATGTGGAGACTGCCAGAAAGAGCATTGTAGCAGCGGTCAGCATAAAAAAAGGGGAAAAGTATACAGAGGAAAAACTGACGACAAAGCGTCCCGGAAACGGGATAAGTCCCATGCGGTGGGATGAAGTCATAGGAATGACGGCAGACAGGGATTATAAAACAGACGAGATGATACAGATATGAAAAAAGTATGTGTGGTGACGGGGACAAGGGCAGAGTACGGACTACTAAAGCCCCTGATTGAAAAAATTAATAATGATGCGGAGCTTCAGCTTCAGCTTGTGGTAACGGGGATGCACCTGTCATCCGAGTTCGGGCTTACATATAAGGAAATAGAGCGGGACGGATTTGAGATAACAGAGCGGAATGAAATGCTTTTAAGCTCTGATACGCCAAACGGCATTACAAAGTCAGTTGGGTTAGGAACAATCGGATTTGCAGATATTTTTACAAGAATTATACCGGATATGGTTGTGATACTTGGCGACAGGTATGAGGCGCTTGCGGCAGCCACGGCAGCTATGATACACAGGATTCCGATAGCACATATTCATGGCGGAGAGCTTACATTAGGAGCAATTGATGACGCTGTCCGGCATTCCATAACAAAGATGAGTGCATTGCATTTTACCTCAACAGAAGAATACAGAAAACGCGTTATTCAGCTGGGAGAGGAACCGAAGCGTGTATTTTGCGTGGGTGCTTTGGGAGTAGAAAATATCAGGGAACAGAAGCTGATGGATAGAAAAGCACTGTCCGAGAGTATTGTTTTTTCTTTGGACAAGCCATATGTGGTGGTAACATTTCATCCGGTGACTTTGGAGAATAATACGGCAGGGGAACAGTTTGAAAATCTTCTTACCGCGTTAGATGGATTTCCGGAGTATCATGTTATCTTTACAAAGGCAAACGCTGATACAGATGGAAGAATCATCAATCAGAAGACCGATTGGTATGTGAAACAAAGCAACAGCAGGGCGACAGCAGTAGCATCGCTGGGAATGATACGGTATTTAAGCGCATTAAAATATTGTGAAATGGTGATAGGAAATTCATCCAGCGGAATAATGGAGGCACCATCATTTAAAATTCCCACCGTAAATATAGGAAACAGACAACAGGGAAGGATAAAGCCTAAGTCGGTAATTGACTGTGGAAATAGTATTGAAGATATAAGCACGTCAATCAGAAAAGCCAAAAGGTTAAAAACGGAGGGGATTTTGGATGGAATAGAAAATCCATATGAAAAAAGTAACACATCAGACACAATACTTTCTGAAATACGAAAGTATCTGACTGAGAATAAAACAATAGAGAAGCAATTTTATGATATTTCGTTTGGTCTGCCATAGAAATTATGACAGAACTGTAGAATACAATGCACCTTGACAACTGCATACTTTACATTAGGAACAGGAACTGATTGAGATTTCCTTTGGAATATGTTATTATTTACACATACAAATGAAAGCAGCAGGGTAACGTACATGGGAAAAGCGGATATTATAACAAAAGACTATATAAGACGCCCGGATATATTTGCGGATGTGTTTAACAAGTTTCTATATCATGGCAGACAAAGGATTACTTCGGATAGGCTTGTGGAACTGGATACGACCGAAATTGCACTTCCATATGGGGCGGACAATGCAACGGTACCGGAACAGAGGTATAGGGATGTTGCAAAGCTGCTGGTATCAATGACTGACGGAAAGGCGGCATACTGCATATTGGCGGTTGAAAACGAGTCAAAAATCAATTATGCGATGCCTGTCAAAAATGGATTGTATGATTTCCTGCAGCTTGCCCGACAGGTGACGGAAACGGCGAAATCGCATAAAAAATCAGATAGGAATACTGCCAGCCCTACATCCGACGAATATTTAAGCGGATTTTGGAAAACCGATAAACTGCTTCCGGTGGTCACGCTGACAGTGTACTTCGGAGCGGATGCGTGGGATGGGGCGCTGTGCCTAAAAGAAATATACGCTGACTGCGACGAAGAAATATTAAAATATGCCGCTGACTATCATATAAACCTGATAGCTCCCTGTTTATTGTCTGATAGTGAGATAGATGAATTCAGCACGAGCTTCCGTGAAATCATGAAATACATCAAGTATTCATCGAACGGAAAAAAACTCAGGGAAGCGGTAAATGCAGACGAACGGTTTAAAAGCGTGGAGCGGCAGGCAGTGGATGTAATTAATGCCGTGACAAGCTCAAAGGTCAGATATTCTGAAGGAGAGGAGAAAATTGATATGTGCATTGCAATTCAGGAAATTAAAGAAGAAGGAAGACTTGAGGGAAGGCTTGAGGGTGAAATTATAGGCATTATTCGCTCCGATAGGAGGCATAAAATTCCTCAGGAGGATACGCGCAGGTATCTTATGGAAGAATACCAAAAAAGTGAGGAAGAGGCGGATGAACTGATAAAGGAATATTGGAAGTAGAACCAAATTGCTTCAATAGTGAAATCAAAATCCCAATGTAAAGTATGCAGTTGAAAAGCATCATTACATTGGGATTTTTTATTGCAATATAAAGAATAATTCTTATGATATTAAAATTGACTCAGGGGGTTACAAAGCAAAGCGATGAAGGATATTTTACAGATTGTAAAAATGGAAAATAAATGGGAGAGATTTTTGAAATGTTACCATAATACTAAAATGGATATTGTTTTATATGGCGCTGGGCAGGGGAGTGATTGGGCTATAAGATTATTGCAAACAGAAAATATTTCTCCAGCATTGATAATAGACAACAAAACAGGGGGGTATAAAAACGATATAGCAGTTGTAACATATAAAGATTTTAAAACAGAATATAAAGATAATAAAGAAGTTTATTTTATAATTACTGCTCCACGATATGAAGCAGAAATAGAGGAGATTTTGAAAAAGGATTTTGACGGTAATAAAATTTTCAGCTTTGAATGTGAGCTTTATTACAGTTACATTCATGACATTTCAAATTATAGAACATGGTTGATGGAAAATAAAACAGAGTTTGAAAAATTATATAATACTTTGCAGGATGATTTTTCAAAACGGACTTTAGAAAATGTTTTGCAAGGAAGAATTAGCGGAGAGTTAAAGTTTTTTAGAGAGATATATGTTCCAAACCAATATTTTGCAAAAGACATTATACAATTAGGGGAAAAAGAAATTTTTGTTGATGTTGGTGCATACATAGGTGACACAGTAGAGTCCATTATAAATGTGACAAACGGAGACTATTCAGGGATATTTTGCTTTGAACCTGATTTAAATTGCTGCAATCTTTTAATACAAAATACAATCAAATATAAAAATATAAATGTTATTTCTAAAGGGGCATGGAATAAAAAAGAAAGATTATATATAAAGAAAGATTCCGAACATGGAGCTTCGGCAGTTGGCGTGGAAGGAGATTACACTATCGAATTAGATTGTATTGACAACTG
>DKYC01000148.1:0-2180 GCA_002492295.1 Lachnospiraceae bacterium UBA7110 | reverse complement strand
AGTATTGACAACTGTATTGAAGATAATATAGAGATTACACATATAAAAATGGACATTGAAGGCGCAGAACTGAATGCATTAAAGGGATGCGAAAAAATTATTAAACGGTATCAGCCCAAGTTAGCAATATGTATATATCATAGAAATGAAGATTTTATAGAAATTCCAAAGTATATTTTATCAATTGTTCCGGAATATAAGTTATATATGCGGCATCATAATATTTCGGGAACAGAGACGGTCTTATATGCGATAAAGAGTAATTTGTAAAATAGGAGAAGTTAGTATGATAAGAGATAAGGTTAACAGAACAAAATTAGAGGAAGTAATTCCTATTAGCTCCCCTTTTGTATGTCACATAGAGGTTACTAATGTATGCAATTTTAAGTGTGAGTTTTGTGCTTCTGTTGACAATCCTAAAATGGATAAAATGAAAAAAGGTTTTATGGAATATGAACTATTTTGCAAAATAGTAGATGATTTATGTGCGTTTGAGAGAAAGTTAAAGCAGATGATTTTTCATATTTTGGGAGAACCGCTTATGCACCCAAGAATTGTAGATATGATTGCTTATGCAAAAAAGAAAGATGTATCAGAAAAGCTGATTTTATATACAAATGGTTCCAAATTAACACCAGAATTAAGTCGGGATATATGTGATGCAGGACTTGATTACATTCAGTTAAGTATAGAACATATAAACAGTGATGGTTATGAGCAAGTTGTTAGGACAAAGGTTGATTATGACAAGTTGCTGGCAAATATAGGATATCTATGTGCGTATAAAACTCAGGAATGTTTTGTAAGCGCAAAAATATTAGATTGTGGATTATCGGAGGCTGATAAAAGGAAGTTTTATAATGATTTTGAAAAAATTACTGATGAGTGCCATATAGAGACTTTGATGCAAACATTGCCAAAAGATATAAGGGATACAACATTAGGACATGGGAGAGCATTAACTAATGATGGCTATGCAGCTACATCTAAAGAGGTTTGTACGCCGCCGTTTTATCTTATTGGGATATCTTTTGATGGACTTGTGTCTCCATGCGTATGTGATTGGAGCAAAGGAGTTTGCATTGGAGATGTGACTAAGGAATCATTAAAACAAATATGGGAAGGAGACAGACGTAATTCATTTTTAAAAATGCAGCTTGCAAAGAAGAGAAGAGTATCGCCGATATGCGGGCAATGTGAAGCAACTTACAACCAGTTGGATAATATAGACCAATATGCAGAAATACTATATAAGAAGTTTGTGAAATAAAAGTATAGATTAGCATAACACGTTTGGAGTATAGGTATTGGGGAAGGAACGGATTTATATGAAATTTGGTAATATTATTTTTGATAGAAATGATCGTCTGACCATTGGGGATGATATACAACTTTTGGCTATTCAAAATCTTTATAAAACAATGGGAATCAGGACAGAAGATATTATACGTGTACCGTTTCATGAATTAGCTAATTGGAAAGGGGAGTATGTTGTGCTTCCTATTTCTTTTCCGTTATATGGGTTTCATGAGGAGATGCGAATTACACAGTTTTCTCCTAAAATTATACCTGTATTTTTAGGACTGTCTCTGATAAGCCCATTATTATCTAGTGATGAAATAACCTATCTACGGAGATTTGAGCCGATTGGTTGTAGGGATGGATATACTTTGAGAATTTTGCAAAAGTATGGGATTAATGGTTGGCTAAACGGATGTATGACATTAACATTTCCTCAAAGGGATAATGCTATAAAAGGAGATAGGATTTATTGCATAGATGTACAGGAAGACTTTTTAAAGTATATGCCAGAAGATATTAAAAAAAAGGCGGTTTTTACAAGTCATTGCTATTATCCTGATGAATGCCCTAACGGACCGGAGCAAAAGGCAAGAGAAGTATATGAAGAGTATAGGCAACATGCAAAGTTGATTATAACTACAAGAATGCATGGTGCGTTGCCAAATGTGGCAGCAGGAATTCCGGTAATATTGGAAAAAGATAAGTTTTCATTTCGTTTTTTAGGAGTAAATAGTCTTATTCATGTATATACACAAGAGGAATGGGGGGGAATAGATTGGAATCCACAACCTATTATTTATGAAGAATTTAAGAACACAATGATTGAAAATGCATCAAAATATATATGGGAGCGATATAATAAATATTCTAGCTTTTAT
>DKYC01000095.1:21532-21677 GCA_002492295.1 Lachnospiraceae bacterium UBA7110 | reverse complement strand
TATTAATTATGTAATTATAAAATTGCATAAATATAAATTACGATTCCAAACGGATTACCGCATCCATTCCTCTGGCCAGTCCCGCAATTCCCGTTCTTGCAATCTCAAGGATTTCATAATCCGCAAGCAGTCCGATAAACGCCTC
>DKYC01000095.1:20743-21174 GCA_002492295.1 Lachnospiraceae bacterium UBA7110 | reverse complement strand
ACAATCAGGCTGTCCACATTCACATCAATTATCTTTGCACGGAAGATATCTGCTACCGCAATCACACCCTGCCGCTTTTCCGGTGAAGATTTTACTTTAATCAGGCACAGTTCCCTGTATACGCTCTTTTCCGGCTTTAATTCACGGACATCGCGCACATCGACAAGCTTGGAAACCTGCTTCTCGATTTGGTCTAAAATCTCTGCGTCGCCTGAGGTAACAATCGTGATGCGCGTAAAACGCGGGTCGGACGTAACACCTGCGGTAATACTGTCAATATTATATCCGCGTCTTGAAAATAAGCCCGTGATACGGCTCAAAACGCCTGCATTATTATTTACCAAAAGCTGAAAAACTTTGTTCTGCATAAATATACACTCCTTTATTGTACACGAGATTTATTTTATCAAGCTTTATGTTAATTGTCAACA
>DKYC01000095.1:1863-20503 GCA_002492295.1 Lachnospiraceae bacterium UBA7110 | reverse complement strand
CAGTCTTTTCGACCGCCAGTATAATATCCTTGAATACACAAGGATTATTTTAACAAGCTTTATGTTAATTGTCAACACATTTAGGCAAAGCGAGTGTACCCGTTCTTGCGACCTCCACAATACTGATGGACTTTAGCATATCAAGCATCACCTTAATACGCTCCGGCATATCGCAGATTTGGATAATCATATTGGCATTCGACATATCCACGATATCCGCCTTCATAATCTCACAGATTTCCATAATATCGCGCCGTGTGTTCCGATTATATTTTACCTTAATCAGCATCAGTTCACGGCTGATACTGTCTTTTTCGTCAAATGTCTTTACCTTAATGACATCCAGCTTTTTATTCAGCTGTTTTTCAATCTGTTCAATTGTCCGCTCATTGCCTGAGCTTACAATCGTCATGCAGGAAATGGACGCGTCGTCCGTCTCGCCTACCGCAAGACTGTCAATGTTGAAGCACCTTCTCGCGAAAAGGCCCGCAACCTTGCCAAGCACGCCTGCCCTGTTTTCTACCTGTACGGAATAGATTCTTTTCATGATATAGAAATCCCCCATTCTTATTTTACGACACCTATTTTACCAAATCCATCGGGTCAATCAGACATTCCATCAGCATCGTGTTGTCTTCCTTTAAAAACGCGTTGATTTTTTCCTCTGCATGAGACATATTCTCAACCCTGATAAAAGGAATGCCATACGCCGCCGCAAGTTTCTCAAGGTCGGGCGTTCCTGACTTAATATCAACTACCGAATAATGATCCTTATAGGTATAGTGCTGATACTCGCGCACCATTCCAAGATAATTGTTTTTCATGACAATTATTTTTACCGGAATTTCGTGCTGTATGATTGTCGCAAGCTCCATCATGGACATTTGGAACGAACCGTCGCCGCAGACCGCAACTGCCTGCCTTGACATATCGCCGCGCTTTGCGCCCATTGCCGCAGGGATGGAATAACCCATTGTCCCCATGCCGCCAGAGGTCAGAAACCGCCCGTCCTTTACGATATGATAATTGCAGGACCATATTTGGTTCTGCCCCACATCCGCTACATACACCGCGTCATCTTTCATGGCCTCAGAAAGCATTGTGATAAATGCCGCAGGGTCTACATAGTCCGGATTGGGGCTGCGTTTTACCCCCATTGTATTGCGGTATCCTTCAAGCAGGGAAATCCATTCCTCATGTTCGCAGGTAAAGTCTTCCTTTGCAATATCATCAAATATATGTTTGATATCCCCTACGAGCGGGATGGACGCACCTGCATTCTTTCCGATTTCCGCGGGATCCACGTCAATATGTACCAGGACTTTATTCGTCGTAATCAGATCGGGCTGGCTGATTGCCCTGTCTGCCACGCGCGCCCCAACCATCATAATCACATCCGCTTCATTCATTGCGCGGTTTGCGTACGCCTTTCCGTTGTTTCCGACCATTCCGAAATGCATCTCATCGTTGGTCTGCATCACGCCGATTCCCATCATCGTTGTCACTACGGGAATTCTGTGCTTATGTGCAAAGTTTCGTAGCTCACTCACGGCACCACTTAAATGCACGCCGCCGCCCGCACAGATAATCGGACGCTTTGCCTTTTCGAGCTCTTTGATGACCTTCTTAATCTGCACGATATGCCCCTTGATTGTGGGCTTATAGGCACGGATACTGACTTCCGCAGGATATTTAAAGTTTTTGACCGGTGCATTCTGCACATCAATCGGCACGTCAATCAAAACCGGTCCCTTGCGTCCGGAATTGGCAATATAAAACGCTTCCTTAAAAATGCGCGGAATGTCCTCCACATTTTTGACAATGTAACTGTATTTCACAAAGGATTCCACCGCGCCTGTGATATCCGCCTCCTGAAACACATCGCTTCCCATATCGTCGCTTTTTACCTGTCCCGTAATGCACACGATGGGGATACTGTCGGCAAACGCCGTCGCAATACCTGTAATCAGATTGGTCGCACCCGGACCGCTTGTGACGGCACACACGCCGACATGCCCTGCAACACGCGCCTCCCCGCTTGCCGCATGCGCAGCGTTTTGTTCTGTCCTTACCAAAATCGTTCGGATGTCCGAGCTCAAAATACTGTTATAAAACGGGGCAATCGCCACACCGGGATAACCGTATACCGTAGTGACACCCTCTTGCTCAAGACATTTTACGATTGCGTCAGCACCGTTCATAATATGATTCCCCCTTATCCTTTCTGATTGTTTTTCTGTTCCTGCCTTATTTGATTTTTACTGTATTTGATATGGAAATGTCAATTGATTTCAATCATATTCCTTCATTTTACAATGAAATACAATTTATTATACATAATAATCGGGATTAAGTAAACTGTTTTTTACTTTTCCTTTGGACATTTTCCTTCGGAAAAATAATATTGGATTTTAGGACAAACAAATTGAAGAGAATTGATTTTAAGGGCATAATGTGCTAAAGTATAGGTGTTTGAATTTTTTAGCAAAGAGGAATATGAATACTATGAAAAATACAGGAACCTTATCCAAAACGCGGACACTGCTTATTACTGTCGCGATGTCCGCCTGTCTTTTTGGCTGTAACGGGGCAAATGACGACGAGAAGGCACTCGCCGATTTCTCGGCAAAGATTTCCAATTTCACGGAATATATTAAGGACGTTGATAGTCAGATAAACAGCCTTGATACTTCCGATAAAGATTCGGTAGACAATCTGCTTGCAATTCTTGATGATATGGAAGAGGAATTTAAAACGCTCGCCGAAATCGATGCTCCGACCCAATATCAGGACATTGAAAATCTGGCAGACGAGGCAAGTGAAAACATGTCCCTTGCAGTTTCCGGATACCACGCATTTTTCGAATCCGGGACATTTGACGAGGAAGACGCTTTGGCTGCTTATGAGTACTATGCGCGTGCCATGAAGCGTGTAAAGTATATCGGATACATGCTTACGGGTGGGGAAATTCCTGAGGAGGAAAACGTCACAATCTATGAAGACACAAATGACAGCAATATTCTTCAAAAATGGCTGTCTGACGATTCAGGCGAAGATAGCACCAATGCCGAGGAGACTCCGGAAACGCAGTATTAACAATAACAAACAACACGTTTTGGTTTATCAGGAAAGCCGCAGCAGAGTTTGCTGCGGCTTTCTTTTAACGAATTACAAGTTGATAAAGGGGCGTCTGTTCCATTTCAGGGCTGCTTTTCAAGACTGTTTTGGACTGTCAAGGATACCGATAAACAGTGGGACTTCGTCTTCCATATTCATAATCATATAGACAAAAGGCCGGTCAAAGAAAACCTCTTTGGGTGCTTCTTCCGTTATCGCTGCACCGCATTCCATGATGACCTGCGTGACCGCAGCTGCTTCCGTCCCCTCTTCATCCACGATTATTTTTGCCTTTTGACGCACCAAGTCAATATATAAGTTGTGCTGATTCAGAGTGTCTTTATTATCCGTTCCAGTCAATACTCCTGCGTCAATTCCGCCAAAGTCCGCTTTTTCCATGTCAAATGCATCATTCAGTCCCATAGCCATCAGGCTTTCATTTAGCTGCCTGTCAAATTCTATCTCAAATTTGGGCAGCTTTGTATTGACTGTTTCGGTCTGCCTATCTCCCAAAAGTCCGTTTATGACCGGAGGAGTCAGCTCTCTGTACAGGTCGCGAATCTTTGTGCTTTCATCCACAGGTTTTATTGCCACAAAGGCATACTCAGCCCCCCCTTCTTCATATCGGTACGGGAAAAGAAGCCCCTGCGCAAATTCGTTGGAAAAATATTCCATCTCACTTTCCTTGTGCATCATATCCACATTCTTGGATTCCATACCATCTTCCGCAAAAAATTTATCAGGGTATACGGAATAACTTTCAAACGGCTCCTCCCACTTCGCCTTGAAATACACTGTATTAAACAGAACCAGTCCGGTGGAATCCTTTAGCGGCTTGTCAACCATTTTATCAATCATTTCGTTTGTTTTTTCCGAAATCCATGTATTCATATCATCCACTATCGCGGGTGACGTCAAATCCTTCTGAAATACCTCTGAATGCATAATTGTCTCAATGTCCGAAAGCCATTGACCGGATACGGAATAATTTTCCGAAATCCATGCGGAGTTTGCAAGCGCTATGGTATTGCTCTGTGTCGAAGCCGGGTACGTCGTCATAATGTGATTACACAAAGCAGCCATATCCGTATCATCGCCAAAAACAGATGTAAATTCCTCCTTCGTATGGTTTTCAGCCCCCAAATCCGCCATCGACAGCGCCATATAGGCAGATACAGGCGAGAGCACGGGGTTTTCCTCCGCCATATTTTCCGCAAACAGTCTGTAGCTAAATTCGTTCAGGGCATCATAGCAAATCGCCACCTCATTGTCCGCTTTTGTGTCTGCTTTATCTGCCTCTGGCTTCTCCTGATCTGCCGTTTGGGTTGCCTGCTGCGTTTCCTTTGGCGGTTCCTGCTGATACATTACTTCCGCATTTGCGCTATTGTTTCCGCATCCTCCCAGCAGGCAGGCGGACGAGAGCATTGCCGCCGTCAACAACATTTTCTTAATCAAATCCTTCTTCTTCATATTAATCCTCCGTTTCTTTTTTATGTGATGTTTTACTTACACACGCTATTCGTTAACAAGCCGGAATGCATATCCGTAGTCTGCAGATGGCTCAAAATTTTCGAGCTCCTCGCGGCTGAGTGTTCCCGTCAGTTGGAAATCTTCCGAAAGGCTTACGCAAATACCGCTTATAAGCAAACGTTCATATTCCTGATATAACAGCTCCTTTCCAGCATCGGAGAGCCGAAGCTCTTCATACACCATCCTGCCATTTTGTGCGACATCTCCAAATACGTCAATTGCCACATGATAAAGATAGCGTTCAGGCTCTGCCAATTCAATTGTGTTATTTGCGTTATCCCAATAGTCAATCGCCGCCTGCAGGCCATTATACAAAACACAACCGCCTTTTTCGGGCTGTTTATAGCATTTTACCGCATTGGAACCGCCACCCTTTTCCCCCTGTTCGAATTTTGGCGGAAACTCTTCTATCAGTCTCACGATTGTGCCGTCCTTTGACTCATCCGCAACATCTCCTGTCGCAACATCCTTATCTGCCTCCAAAACCGCAATTTCCGCTTTATCTGTAATCATCCCGGAATCCGCACTATCTGCGGGCATTTGCGCATTTAAATCTGCCGCGTTTTTGTTTTTTACCCCAACCGTGTTTGTTTCTGGCACAAATTCTTCTGCGCACTCCGCCGGCGCGCCGAAACTGGCAGCGCCCGCGTTTTGTCCGTTATCCAAGGCAGAACGCTCTTTTGCCGTGAAACTGCTTTTCCATACCCACAAAGACACAACTGCCACAAACAGGATTGCCGCACACGCTGTCATTTTTCTTAAATTTCCCTTTCTTTTCCAAAATCGGGTGCGCTTTTCACCAATCAATGCGCTCTCTTCCCCAGGTGCTGCTTCTTCAATCAGAGCATCCTCAAGGTACATCATCGCGTCAAGCAGCCTCCGGATCTGTATGTCACGTGCCTTCATATTGTAATCCCCTCCTGTTCCAAATAAATTTTCAGTTTTCCCCGCATCCGGAAAAGCATTGACTTCACCTTGCCCTCACTGATACCGCAGTCAGCTGCAATCGCACGGATACTCTGCGCATACCAGTATCTTTGAATGAAAACACGGCGCATGTCTTTTGGCTGTGCCTGCAAAAACGAATTTAGCGCCGCCCCGATTTCCACGCTCTCAGATTTGCGCTCCGGTTCGTTTGACGCCGGGATGCAGCATTCCAGTTCTTTACTTAAGGAAACAATGGTTGCCGTTCGTTTTTTTGCATGGTTATAGTCGTATCTGTCAAAGGATGCGTTGCGCGCAAGCCTTGCAAGATACGCGAATAAAAAGTCCGGCTTTTGGGGCGGCAGTGTGTTCCATGCGGCATGGTACGTATCGTTGACGCACTCCTGCGCGTCCTCATAATTGTGCAGAATATTCATGGAAAGCTGATGAAGTCTCTTCCCGTATTTTGCGGAAGTTTCCGCAATCGCCTGTTGGGAGCGCGCCCAGAAAAGCGCGATAATCGCTTTGTCCTCCAATGCCCTACCTCCTCATTTGTATTTTGGTCTCTTACCTATTATGACGGAATTTTTATGAAATGGTTGCATGGACATGAAAAATTTTATTGTTATTTTTTTCACATTCCATATTGCACCATTGTATATGGTACAACCAAAATAAGCGTCCTACCGTGAAGGTAAAACGCTTACTTATATATCCTCAATATTTATCCCCATTGAGGACAATTTGGAATTGTTGCATTTACAGTTTCTTCCCGTATCACATCATCACCCTTTAAATCCACTATTGCCTGCTGCTGCATTTATTATAACGGATTCTTTAAACTGTGTAAAGTCCTAACAAACCCAGGATTTTTTCAGTTCCAGCTCAATACACTTCCACGTTTCCCCCGCAATCATATAATCCACCACTTCTCCCGTTTCCCGAAAGCCGACGGACTTGTAACAATAATATGCGGGCGGATTGTTCTCAAACACGCCAAGCGTAATTGTATCTACCTTTAATAACGAAAACGCATACAGTATTGCCAATTGCAGCAGTTCCTTTCCGTACCCCATTCCCCGTTTTGTATCATCGACAATCACAAAACCGAAGCGCAGAATATTTTTCCTTTCGTCCGTAAAGCGCATAATCAGATGCCCTACGGTTTCCATCTCATCATATGCCGTCATCTCAAAAAACTGATCCGTATATGCCAAGGCGTCATAATGCGCATTCAAATCCTCCTGCGTAATCGGATACCGTTCAAACCGGTCCGCACTCCACTTGTGAAACGCCGTTTCGTCCTTTACCCATGAAACAATCGTTTTTGCATCACAGGCTTTATAAGGTCTTAATCGCAACATTGCCGTTTTCTCCTATTCCTCTCAACCACCAACTGCCAGCACCCTTCCAAAATGCACATCCCCCACATCACAAGTCCAGCGTATGGCGCATCTCATGCCACTGCTCCCCGCCCCATGTGGAATTTGCCAGTCCTCTGTCATGGAATCCCATCTTCTGATACATTTTTACCTTATCATCCAGGCAGGTCAGGACTACTGTTTTGCGCCCCTTCTCTTTCCCTATGCAAAGATAGCGGCGCATCAGCTCCCTCGCCAATCCCTGACACCGGTACTCTGGAAGGACATCCAGCCCCAATATCATGATATTACTGCCATTTGGCTCATGCAAATCCGCGTCCGTAAAAAATTCATCCCGGAAAACCTGCTCATTTGTTGCAATCCCATTCAAAAATCCTGCAATCTTCCCTGTCTGCCTGTCCTCTGCAACCAAAAACAGCTCTGGCGCTTTTGCAATACGCGCCAACATACTTTCCCTGGAACATGCCTCATGCGGCGGAAAGCAAATCGCCTCAATCCCTACTGCCTGCTCAGCCTCCTCCTGCCGGATTACCCGGAATAAAAACTGACTTTTCTCCATAAAATAACCTCTGCTCCTTTCCAAACATTCAATGTTCAATCCCAACACCTCCATCCGGTCCGCCCTTGCGCGAATCCGGTTCAAAATCTCATTCTACAAAACCATAATCAGTGTCCCCGCCCCAATCAGGACACAGCCCACAGCCGATTTCACCGTAAAGCGCTCATGCAGAAACACAAATGCAAGCACGAGCGTAATGACCACGCTCAGCTTGTCCACTGGAACAACCTTCGACGCCTCCCCAATCTGCAGCGCCTTATAATAACACAGCCACGACGCTCCTGTCGCCAGTCCTGACAAAATCAGAAACAGCCAGCTCTTTCTCCCGATATTGCCAAGCCCTGTCTGCGCGTTTGTCAGAAACACCATGCCCCATGCCATAAAAACAACCACAACTGTCCTGACTGCCGTTGCCAAATTGGAATTGACGCCCTCAATGCCGACCTTTGCGAGAATAGAAGTAAGCGCCGCAAAAACCGCCGACAGCAATGCAAAAATAAACCACATATCCATTTTCTCCTACATCTTTTTCCTGTTATAATGTATCTTTCCCGCGCATTCTTGTAAAGGGCAATGCATCGGAATACCTGCTTGCCCTAAACCTGCTTCTTCATCCAAATATGCGGACATCCCTGTTCCGTTTCGACTTCGCCAAAAGCCGTATATCCTAATTTTTTATAAAAGTCTGCCGCCGTACACTGCGCATGCAGCGAAAGCTGTGCCTTTCCTTTTCCATGCACATACCGTTCTGCTTCCTGCACAATTGCGGAACCAAACCGCTCCCCGCGGTGTTCCTTCACAACTGCAAGCCTGCCAAGAATATAAGAAGCACGCTCACCGTCCCAAAACACGCGGCAGGTTGCCGCAGGCGCACCCATGTCGTCAAACAATACTATATGTACCGCTGCAGCATCCGTCTCGTCAAACTCATCCCGGAATCCCTGCTCCTTAACAAACACTGCCTCCCTGATTTTTTTCGCACAATCAGGGAAAGAATTATATGTTACAATTTTCACAATAATACCCCCCTGTTCCTTATCGTACCGTTTCCTATCGTACTGTTTATCCGTTTAAAGCCGCTCCCGCGTAATATCCTTATAGCCCTCCCCGTAAATCTCATTCGCCGACGCAATAATCATAAACGCACTCCTGTCCTCGTCCTTTACAATCTCCTCAAGCTTTGGCGCCATCTGCTTTCTCGTAACGACCATCAGCATCTCTTTACGCTCCCCTGTATACGCGCCAACCGCAGGAACAATCGTTGTCGTAATGTCAAGCTCACCCATAATCCGCTGTTTCATTTTTGTCGGCTCACTGCTGATAATAAAAATCAGCTTCGCCTCATCCGAACCGTAAAGTACCTTATCCATCACCACAGAATCAATCACAACCGCCACACCTGCATAAAATGCCACTGTCAAATCCTGGAACACAATCCAGGATGCCACGATAACCAGACTGTCAAACGCCAAAAACAGAATATTTGTTTTGATATGCTTCCACTTCGTTCGCAGTACTTTGATAATAATATCCGCCCCGCCCGTCGTCGCGCCTGACTTAAACACAAACGCAAGCGCCACACCAATCAGCGCGCCGCCGATAACTGCTGCAATCAGCAAGTCATCCGTCACTGCGCCGAGCGGCGAAAGAGTATTGATAAACACCGTAATCATAAAAAGCGCATACATTGTGGAGGCAATAAAACGCCAGCCGAACTTCCACAGTCCAAGCGCCACGATTGGCACATTTAAAAGCAGATTTAAGGTACCTGTCGGTATATTCACAAACCGGTTTACCAAAATCGATACGCCCGTCACACCACCTGGCGCGATATCATTCGGATCTAAAAATAAACTAATGGCAACGGCATAAATAAATGCCGCTGCCGTCAGTATCAGATACCGTACTGCCATATTTTTTGTCTGTTTCAGCATTTCACTCATTAACATCCCCACCTGATTGCAAGCTTATATATTGGTTCTGACTTGTTTCGGCTGATAGCCGTTTTCTTCCAACGCCTTGATAATCTGATTTTTATGCTCCGTCCCAAACGTTTCAAGCGTAATGCGAAGCTCCACGGCTGCGTTCCTGTTAATGGACACAAACTGGTTGTGCTCCAGTTTAATGACATTTCCATTCATGGATGCAATCACTCCTGAAACCTTTGTCAGTTCCCCCGGCTTATCCGGCAGCAGCACGGAAACCGTAAAAATCCTATCGCGGAAAATTAATCCCTGCTGTACCACGGACGACATCGTAATAATATCCATGTTTCCGCCGCTCAAAATGGAAACCACTTTTTTATTCTTCACATCGAGATGACGAAGCGCAGCCACCGTAAGCAGTCCCGAATTTTCCACGACCATTTTGTGATTTTCCACGACATCAAGGAATGAAACAACCAGCTCTTCGTCCGGAACAGTAATCACATCATCTATATTTTCCTTTAAATACGGAAAAATATTTTTTCCCGGAGTCTTTACCGCCGTACCGTCCGCAATCGTATTGACCTTTGGAAGCGTCACAACCTCTCCTGCTTTCAGGGACTCCTGCATACAGTTTGCGCCTGCGGGTTCGACGCCAATCACCTGAATTTTGGGGTTCAAAAGCTTTGCAAGCGTTGAAACGCCTGTTGCAAGCCCGCCCCCTCCGATTGGTACCAAAATAATATCAACCAAAGGCAGCTCCTTAAAAATTTCCATTGCAATCGTGCCCTGCCCTGTGGCAACTGCCAAATCATCAAACGGATGGATAAATGTATACCCTTTTTCTTCTGCAAGCCGCGCAGCGTACTCCGCCGCTTCATCATATACATCCCCTTTTAGGACAACCTCAGCGCCATAACCCTTTGTTCTATTGACTTTCATAAGCGGTGTCGTAGTCGGCATCACAATTACTGCATTCACGCCATATTTTTTTGCGGCATATGCCACACCCTGCGCATGGTTTCCCGCAGACGCGGTAATCAGTCCCTTCTCGCGCTCCTCAGGTGTAAGCGTGCTGATTTTATAATATGCACCGCGCAGCTTATATGCGCCCGTAAGCTGCATATTTTCCGGCTTTAAATAGACCCTGTTTCCCGTTTGGTTACTGAAAAATTCACTGTATATCAGCTTCGTTTCGGAAGTAACCTTCTTTACAAGCTCAGATGCCTCCTCAAATTTTTCCAGTGTAAGCATTTCTGACATAATATTATTTCCTCCTTACCGCATTTTATGCAAAACATGGCTCTTACCAAAAAAGCCATTTCTTTTTCTTCGGCTTTTCTTCAGTGCCGGTTTCATTATTCTTAGCATCGTCTGCGACGGCAGTTTCCGTCATTCCCGCATCTTCCAATTTGTCATTTACGACAATCATGTCATTTCCCGCGATGTCTTGTACAGCTTTTTCCACGGTTCCATTTGTGACACGCGTGTCATTTTCCGTATTTTCATTGATGACATTCCCATTCGGATTCACAGTCTGTCCTGTTTCCGGCGTCTCCGCGTTTTCAATATCAAACAATGCATTCACAAACTCATCCGCATGGAATTTCTGCAAATCCTCAATCGTTTCGCCCACGCCTATGTACTTCACAGGCACATTCAACTCCGACTGGATTGCCACGGCGATACCGCCCTTCGCCGTTCCGTCCATCTTTGTAAGAATAATTCCGGTCAAATTTGCAACCTCTCCAAACTCCCGTGCCTGCGACAGTGCATTCTGCCCTGTCGTGCCGTCAAGCACAATCAGGTTTTCCCTGTGCGCGTCCGGAAATTCCCTGTCAATAATGCGGTTCATCTTTTTTAATTCTTCCATCAGGTTTTTCTTATTGTGGAGCCGTCCCGCCGTATCACAAATCAGTACGTCAGCCTTCCTTGCCTTTGCCGCATTCACCGCATCATAAATCACGGAAGCCGGATCCGCACCCTCAGCGCCGCCAATCATATCAACACCCGCCCTGTGCGCCCACTCCGCAAGCTGGTCACCCGCCGCAGCACGGAACGTATCGGCAGCGGCGATTAAAACTTTTCTGCCCTGTCCCTTTAAAATGCTTGCAAGCTTTCCTACTGAAGTCGTTTTCCCCACGCCGTTTACACCAATGATAAAAATAACCGACTGCTTTTTTTCAAAATCATACGCCGTCTCTTCCACACGCATCTGCTCTTTGATACTCTCAACCAAAAGTTCCTTACACTCAGACGGATGACGCAGATGCCGTTTTTTGACCTCTTCCTTCATGCGCTCTATAATGTCGTTCGTGGCATTGACACCGATATCGCCCATAATCAGGATTTCCTCAAGCTCCTCATAAAAATCATCATCAATCTCCGACGCGCCGTAAAACACCGCGTCAATTCCTGCCACAATATTATTCCTTGTCTTGGTTAAACCTTCTTTTAAGCGGCCAAAAAAACCTGCCATCAACTCTCCTCCTTATTTTCCTCGCTCCATTTTTCCATCTCGCTGTCCACCAAATTCACACTGACAAGCGTGGACACGCCTTTCTCCTGCATGGTAATCCCATACAGTCGGTCTGCCTGTTCCATTGTACCACGTCTGTGCGTAATTACAATAAACTGTGTGGACTTTTTGAGCTTATTCAAATATTTGGCAAAGCGGCTCACGTTCTCTTCATCAAGCGCTGCCTCAATCTCGTCCAAAAGGCAAAATGGCGACGGCTTCAAATTCTGTATCGCAAACAGCAGTGCAATCGCCGTAAACGATTTTTCCCCACCCGAAAGCTGCATCATATTCTGCAGCTTTTTGCCGGGCGGCTGCGCGATAATCCGGATACCTGCCTCCAAAATGTCCTCGTCCTCAATCAGCTCCAGCGTACCTTTCCCGCCGCCGAACAAATCCTTAAACACCTTATCAAACTCATGTTTGATTTCCTCGAATTTCTCCGCAAACTGCTTGCGCATTGCCGTGTCAAGCTCCTCGATAATCCCCTCCAACGTCTTTTCCGCTTCGATTAAGTCATCGTGCTGGTTCTTCATAAACGTATAGCGCTCCATCAGCACCTTGTAATCCTCAATCGCGTTGACATTGACATCACCGAGCTTTTTAATACCGTCCTTAATCTCCGCAATCTGCCGCTTCATCACCACAGCGTCCGTAAATGCCGCATTGCGCATCCCTGATGCGGCATTGAGCGTAATCTCATACTCGCTCCACATATAATTGATTTGGGATTCCATCGCCTCCTCAAACTTCTCCCGTTGTGCATTCAACCGGTAGATTTCCTTATCCAGCGCATTCTTTTTCTCCGAAATATCCTCCCTTGTGGTAAAAAACATTTTCTGTTTCTGCTGAAGCTCATCCCTTGTCTGCTGTTTTTCCTTTAAGGCAATCTCCGCATCCGACTGCGTGCTGTGCGATGCCGCAATCGTCTTTTCAATTTCAACAATATTGTTCTGTTTTTCCCCCATATCGCTATGACATGCGTCGAGATTAGTCTGTACCTCCAAAAGCTCTTCTTTGTGGCGTATAAGTTCGCCCTCCACACGGTCTAAGTTCGTCTGTTCAAACTCCCGCTTCTGTAAAAGCTTCTCGTACTCAACATCCCACTCGCCAACCATGCCCGTCCTGCTTGACTCCTCCGCACGGTAGGTTTCCAGTTGCTTCTGATACACGCCGATATCCGCTTCCAGTTTCTTTTCTTCTTCCTCGGAATTTTTCAGCTCCTCCAAAATCCGGTTTTTATCAGCGTTGATTTCCTCCGTCTTTTGCGCAATTTCAAGTTCCTCGTCCTTTAACGAGCCATAGCCCTCTTTTGCCTCCGCCTTACGTTCTTCCGCAGCCGTCACGTTCAGCCGCGCCGTATTCTGCGCGATAAAAAGCTCCTGAAGCTTTTCCTTTGCCTCTTCGATATCCCTCCGGTGGACATTACGCTCCGCCTTGATGTCCTCAATATCCTGCTCCGCCTGCCGCAGACGCTCCTTTGTCTCCAAAACCTTTTGTTCAAGCTCCTCAAGCTCACGCCGCCTTCCAAGCAGGTTGGAACTGTTTTTAAACGCGCCGCCGCTGATTGCGCCGCCTGGTACCAGCAGCTCCCCCTCAAGCGTTACCATACGCACGCCATACTGATATTTTCTTGCAATCTTAACCGCATTGTCCACATGGTCGACCACGACAATCCTGCCAAGCATAGTCTTTGCCACATTCTCATATTTTTTATCCACCCGCACAATTGCATCCGCAAGCCCGATAACACCTTTTTCCTGTAAAACATCAGGCGTCTTAAATGCCTGCGGTCTGGTAATGCTTGTCAGCGGCAGAAACGTCGCGCGCCCGTATCTGTTCTTTTTGAGGAAAAAAATCATCTTCTTTGCCGTTTCCTCATTGTCGGTGACAATATTTTGGATGTTTCCGCCAAGCGCTGTCTCAATTGCCGTCTCATACTCCTTGTCAACTTTGATAATATCTGCCACAACGCCGACAATTCCCGCGTTTTTCTCCTTCTGCTCCATTACGCGCTGGATGCTGTTTCCGTAACCCTCATACCGCTCCGTAAGATTCGAAATCGTGTCAAGCTTCGTCCTGTACCGCTGGTATTCTTCCTGAAGCGACTTAATTTCATCATCCTTATTGGAAAGCCGCTCCTTAAACGTTCCCGTCTTTGCATCCAACTGCGAAAGCCTGTCGTTTGCCGCAATAATCTCGTCATTAATCCGCGCAAAGTCCTCCTGTAAGGTCTGCATCTCCGCGTCCAGCTCCGCCTCGTCGCTTTTTGCACGCAAAAGACGTGAATTAAGCTCCGCTTTGCGAATGCGCAGCTGCTCCATCATCGCGTCATAGCTTCCCATATTTGATTTAATCGTGGCGCGCTCGCCAAGCATCGCAATCATCCGGTTCTTATCCCGCTCAAGCTTTTCATTCAGCTCCTCAATGCGCGTCTGAACCGCAGAAAGTAAGCCCTTCGCCTCACTGCGTTCCTGTTCAAGCGCCTCCACCCGCTCGTCCAGCCTGGTCTTTGTTTCTAGGATTTTACCGCGCTCTTCCTCCTGTTTTGTAAGCTGCTCCTGGATTGCCAGAATACGCTCGTTAAAATGCTGCTCGTTTCCCTGCGCACCCTTAATCTGCTCCCGCAGAACATTCAATTCACCCTCAAGCTTTCCCCGCAGGACACTTGTATCCGTCAGCGTGTTTCTCGCATCTTCAAGTTCTTGCTCAAGTGCTTCTATCCGTTTCGCGACGGCATCGTACTCCTCCTTAATTTTATCGTATGCCTCCGCCGTTTCGTCATATTCGTCCTTCGCTATTGTATATTTTTTATCAACCTCCGCCAATTGACCAGAAAGGCTCTCATTCTCCAAAAGGAACAGATTGACATCCAGTTCTTTTAGCTCCTCCTTTTTCTTTAAGTATACCTTTGCCTTTTCCGACTGCCGTTCAAGCGGTCCTGTCTGCTTTTCCAGCTCACTCAAAATATCCGTGACACGGATGAGGTTCGTTTTCTCGTCCTCAAGCTTTTTCTGCGCCGTCGCCTTGCGCTTCTTAAACTTCACAATGCCTGCCGCCTCGTCAAAAAGTTCCCGCTTCTCATCTGGTTTTCCGCTCAAAATCTTCTCAATCTGTCCCTGTCCGATAATCGAGTACCCCTCTTTTCCGATACCTGTATCGTAAAACAGTTCGTTCACGTCCTTTAGCCGGCACGGAATGCCGTTAATCGAATATTCACTCTCCCCGCTGCGGTAAAGCCTTCTTGCCACTGTTACTTCATTATAATCGATTGCAAGCTTATGGTCGGCATTGTCAAACGTAATCGCCACATACGCATACCCAAGCGGCTTCCTTAACTCCGTCCCCGAAAAAATAACATCCTGCATCGACTCACCGCGAAGCTGCTTAATACGCTGTTCGCCAAGCACCCAGCGCACAGCATCGGCGACATTGCTCTTTCCCGAACCGTTTGGACCTACAATATCCGTAATACCCTGATGAAACTGGAACAAAATCTTATTTGCAAAGGACTTAAATCCCTGTACCTCAATACTCTTTAAATACATTTACCTGTTTCTCCCCTTCAGCATCATCAGCGCTTCATACGCCGCTTTCTGCTCCGCCGCCTTTTTCGTTCTTCCAACACCCGTTCCGATTTCCTTTCCGTCAAGATATGCCTTGACATGAAACTCCTTGTCATGGTCCGGTCCTGTCTCGTCAATCAGCTCATAATGCAGCTGCGCAGTATTGTTCTTTTGGATTTCCTCCTGCAATAGCGTTTTACTGTCCATAAAAAGGATTTTGTTCTCCAAATCGGAGAGAATAAAACGGTAAATATATTTTTTTGCCTCCTCTATGCCGCCGTCAAGGAAAATTGCACCGATTACCGCTTCCATTACGTCCGAGGTAATGGAGTCGCGCTTCCTTCCGCCCGTCGCTTCCTCGCCTTTTCCCAAAAGAATATACGAACCCAAATCAATATCCCTTGCACAGTAAGCAAGGGCCGGCTCGCACACCATTGACGCACGCATCCGCGTCAGCTGTCCTTCCGGCATATCTGGATTTTCCCGATACAAAAATTCGCTGGAAATCATCTCAAGTACGGCATCCCCCAAAAACTCAAGTCTTTCATAATTTCCCAGCTTATTTATCTTTTGTTCATTTGAAAAAGAGCTGTGTGTGACCGCCTGTTTTAAAAGCCCCTCGTCCTGAAACCGATACCCTATTTGTTCCTGCAGCCGCGCTAAGAGTTCTTTCATATTCCGCATCGTTATACCAATCCCTTTTCTGTAATCATCATGCAAAAAGCCCCGTCGAAGAGGGCTCCTTGTTGAAACATACTTGTTTGTTTTACATACTTGTTTGTTTTACATTCTCTGTTTTATAAGATTCACCGCATCCTGTACTGTTTTTATACCCTCTACTTCCTCAGACGGTATTGTAATACCAAGCTCGTCCTCTACGCCAAGAAAAATCTGATAAAGATCCAATGAATCGGCACCCAGGTCGGATACAAAATCCATCGTTGGCTCAATTTCATCCGTATCCATCCCTAAAACAGCTGCCGTCACCTTCCGCAACGCATCTAATTCCCTTTTATTCATCCTTTAAAACGACCTTTTCCTTAATCTTCTCGTTGATTTTCTGTTCCTTAAAGGTAACACACTGCAGAATTGAATTTTTAATTTCGATTGCCTTCGAACTTCCATGCGTTTTTACGACCAGGCCGTTTAAACCAAGAAGCGGCGCCCCTCCGTGCTCCTCAAGACTGAACCCTTTCAAGGTCTGCTTGAGTGCGGGCTTTATCAGCAGTGCTCCTATTTTGCTTCTGAGAGAGGACATCAGACCGGATTTTACTTTCGCTAACAGCATCGCGCCGACACCCTCATATAGCTTCAAAATAATATTTCCGGCAAACGCCTCACAGACAATGACATCCGCATATCCGGTCGGGATATCCCGTGCCTCAATGCTTCCGATGAAATTAATTTCCGGACAGTTTTTCAAAAGCGGAAAGGTCTCTTTTACAAGCGCGTTCCCTTTTTCCTCTTCCGCTCCGATATTGACAATCGCCACTTTCGGATTAGGCACGCCCATAACGCTCTCCATATAGACAGAACCCATCTTTGCAAACTGCACCAGATGCGACGGTCTGGCATCGACATTCGCACCGCAGTCTATCAGCAGGGAGCATCCGTCCTGCGTAGGGATTAATGGCGCAAGGGGAGGTCTTTCAATCCCTTTTATTCTCCCGACAATCAGCTGACCGCCGACCAAAACCGCGCCTGAGCTTCCGGCAGATACAAATGCATCGCACGTCCCGTCCTTGACCAAATTCAGCGCCACCACAATCGACGAATCCTTTTTTTTGCGGATTGCCATGACAGGGGGCTCCGCAGTCTCAATAATCTCCGTGGCGTTTATCACTTCAATCTGCTCTTTATTGTACGTATACTGTCCAAGCTCCCGTTCCACCGTATCCTTTACGCCCGTTAAATATACTTTGATTTTACTGTTTTCGTTTACCGCCTCGACAGCGCCCTTTACGATTTCCATCGGCGCATTATCGCCGCCCATCGCGTCCACTGCTACTTTTACCATTTCATCCATTGTCAAAATCCTCCATATCACTATAAATGATACTAAAACCGCTGTCAAAAATCAAGCAAATTGCCGTAAAAGAATAAGATTTTGGGTTAAAACAAAAAATTGAGAAGTCCTAAAACCTCTCAATCCCTTGCTCTTTTTCCGATTAGTCTACTGCAATAATCTCTTTCTTGTTATAAGAGCCGCAAGCCTTGCACACCCTGTGAGGCATCATCAAAGCACCGCATTTGCTGCACTTTACCAATGTAGGCACGCTCATTTTCCAGTTTGCCCTTCTCTTATCTCTTCTGCTCTTAGAAGATTTATTTTTTGGACATATAGACATTTGTTACACCTCCTTATTTGCATTCATAAGCTCTTTTATTACCGCCATACGGGGATCCGGGACAAAATCGTCACAGCCGCACGCCCCATCATTAAGGTTTCTGCCACAGACCTTACAGATTCCCTTGCAGTCCTCACGGCACAAAACCTTTTCCGGCCAATTGAATAAAATCTCAGTTCTGATTAGTTCGTCCACATTTAAGTGATACCCTTCCAAAAAGCCAAATTCATAATCATCCCTGTCTGCTCCCGCATAATCAGGGGAAACCAGCTTTAAGCGAAAGGAAAAATCAAACGGATACTCCACATCCTTTAAGCATCTGTCACAGGCAAGCACCAGTGTCAGCTTAACGCTTCCTTCTGCCAGTGCCTTTGACTGACCCAAATGTGAAAGCTTTAAGGGAACAGGACTTTTTTCCTGAATGGAAAATGTCCCCAAGGTGCAGCTAAAGCGCTCCGCTTCATAAGGCACCTCCAGCTCCCGCACACAACCGTCCTTTGTAAACACATCTATCAAATTCACTAACATTGCAGACTCCTCTTCACACATTCACATATTATACCGAACCCTGAAAATTTTGTCAACCAAATATACAAAATTTTTCCGTTTTACACCCTATTTTTAATGTTTTCATAGTCTGTCCGGGCAAAACTATGTTATGATAAAATTGGTTTATCCGCACTGTTTATAAAATGCTTTGTAAGCACAGGAAAGGATTTTTGCATATGAAAATTGTTGCAGTTATCGCCGAATACAATCCCTTTCACAACG
>DKYC01000095.1:892-1562 GCA_002492295.1 Lachnospiraceae bacterium UBA7110 | reverse complement strand
CGAATACAATCCCTTTCACAACGGGCACCTGTTCCAGCTTGATACAATCCGCCAGACAATCGGCGCGGATTATATCATTGTCGTTCTGAGCGGGGATTTTGTACAGAGAGGCGAACCAGCCATTGTTGATAAATACGCGCGCTGCCGCATGGCGCTTTCCTGCGGGGCGGATGCCGTATTTGAGCTGCCCGTATACTTTGCACTTGGAAGCGCGGAATATTTTGCCAAGGGAGCCGTAACGCTTCTTGACAGGCTCGGTGTTACCGATGTGCTCCATTTTGGAAGCGAATGCGGAGAGATTGGTTTACTGTACCAATACGCACAACTGATTACCGAGGAAACGGACGAATACCGGCATTTGCTCAATTTCCACTTAAAAAAAGGAAAGTCCTTCCCTCTTGCCAGAAGCAAGGCGGTTGAAGCCTTATCCGTATCCCCGGATATTTTCTCAAGCCCGAACAACATTCTTGGAATGGAATATATCAAAGCGCTCCTTCAGTTAAAAAGCCCAATCACACCGCTCACACTGCAAAGAGCCGGTGCGGGTTTTTCCTCCGGTACCCTTTCGGAAGGCGAACTTCCATCCGCAAACGCTATACGGAAATGTCTTTGGGAAAATCCAAACAGCGCTTTCTCCTGCCTGAAAGGATTTATGCCCGACGCCTGCTTA
>DKYC01000095.1:0-621 GCA_002492295.1 Lachnospiraceae bacterium UBA7110 | reverse complement strand
CCCGACGCCTGCTTAGCGCTTCTGCAGCAGAACACGCTTTTATTCCAAAATGATTTTTCGCAGATTCTGATATACAGGCTGTTGCAAAACACCGGATTCGGCAAAAAATTTGCACATTTTTACGATGTCAGCCCGGAGCTTTCCAATACCATATCCGCCAATGCCATGCGTTTCTTATCGTTTGAAGCCTTTGCGCATTTATGCAAAAGCAGAAACCTTACCTATACCCGTATCTGCCGCAGCCTTATGCATATTCTCCTTGATATGACGCAGGAAAATGCGGATTTGCTAAAGACGGACGGTTACTGCAATTATGCACGGCTTTTGGGATTTCGGACAAAAAACAACAAAAGCGGACTGCTTAGCCAAATCAAAAAAAGTGCGGACATTCCAATTATTACCTCACCGTCAAAGGGTATAAGACAGCTTACAGGAAGCGCACTTATGTCCCTCAAAGCCGATATCCATGCCGCCAACGTTTATGAGAGCATCAAGGCGCAAAAAATGACAAACATGTCACCTTTAAACGAATTAACGAGGGAAATCATAAAACTTCCGCAGTGATAATATGTTTTGCGGAAGTCTTATGGTTACGGATTAATTTTTAAAGCTGTGTATCGG
>DKYC01000117.1 GCA_002492295.1 Lachnospiraceae bacterium UBA7110 | reverse complement strand
CGAAAGCAGCTGCGCCAATAAATTAAATTGTCCTTCTTCATTGCGCAGACCTAAATTTTTTATAAAAGTTTTATCGCTTAAAACAATTCCTTTCGAGCCATAATATCCAAACAGTTTTTGGAAAGTAAGTTCCTGATATTTTGCCGGAATTGTTTCTATCGTTTCAGTTCTCCCGTCAAGTATCTTAAAAAGTTCGATCTCTCTCTTGGGATAATCCTTGATATTGCATTTCGATGAGCCAATTCTTATATATCGCTTTTCCTTATATGCGGTAGGTATCTCGAAAGCCGCAGGTATTACCAACACGATAACCCTCTTTTGCTGAATCATTATTTCCTCAAAAGAAAAATTTAGGCTTGGCGATAGATTTCGCGCTAGATAATTCTGATATGGTTCTTTATTGTAATCACAATATTGGTTAAATGACGTCCCAACTATTTTATGATTTTCGTCTTCAACTCCCCATATAAAATAAGCATATTTTTTATAGTGGAACGCCGCAGCATTTGATAACGCGGAAACATACTCTCCTAATGCATCCGGTTGAAACCAGTTTTCCTTAAACTCGAACCATTCCTGTTCATCGTTCATAGCGCATAAATCTAATACAATCTGTTTTATATCCATCAACTACACCTCTTGTGCTTTCTAACGCACATTTTATTCAAATTTATTCCCAACCTTTATTCCCAACTTTTAAAATTATAACACATTGGGAATAAGGTTAAAATAAGAATTTTAAAGCTTTTCCACTGCCGCAAAAAACGCCTCCACAACTGCCGGATCGAAGTGCGTGCCGGATTCCTCCCTGATGATCGCATACGCCTTTTCAAGCGACATGGCATTTTTATAACAGCGCTTGGAAGTCAACGCGTCAAAAACATCTGCTACCGCCATAATTCTTGCACAAAGCGGGATTTCCTCCCCGCAAATGCCATAGGGATATCCTTTTCCGTTCCACCACTCATGATGATACGCCGCCATCTCCACTGCCGTATTCAGATAGCTCGATTCCCCAAGCTCTTCCCTCGCATGGATCAGCAGCTCCTCTCCTGCCGTGGTATGCGTTTTCATGATTTCAAACTCTTCTTGCGTCAGTTTTCCCGGTTTGTTCAGGACTGCATCCGGTATATGTATTTTTCCGATGTCGTGAAGCGGCGCTGCCACCACCATGTCATTTAAATACCTGTCGGTCAGAATATCGCTATATATGCCCTTCCTTTTTAGCTCCCTTGCAATGCACTCCACAAATTTCGCCGTGCGCCTGATGTGTCCGCCCGTATTGTCGTCCCTGTTCTCCACAACCTCCGCCAGAAACGTAATCATACCGGACTGCATGCTTGAAACCCGTTCATGGTAGAAAGAACGCTTATTTCCTTGCATAATCAGCGCGATAATCGTAACTGTCATGATAAAAGCCGCAATGTTACTGATACCGATAAACGAAGTAAGCCTATATGCGTATGCTCCGGCTGCTGCCTGCATATGCGCTTCCTCTGCCGGAAGCTGTGTTGCCACTTCATTAGAAAAAACAAGCATCAAAATGCCAACCATCCAAAGCAGATATGTCTCTGATTTGCGCAGGCTCCTATTCCGCATATTCTCATGAAACCAACTGCGCCATTTTTTCCCTTTCACATAGAATAAAATAAGCAGTACAGACAGCACCCCGTAAAACAGGAACTGGTATATTTGCGTTTCTTGTGCAGACAGTACAAACAGATATGGAGGCACAAGAAGAACCGGAACAAAAAGTCCGTTGATAATTCCCGGAAACGGTATCATCAAAGCCAGTCCCCGCAGCCTGTGTTTTTTCCTGCCAAGACAGATATTGAGTCCAATCAGGAACAGCGCTGCCATTGTTGCTGCATCTTTCCCCAAAATCAGAAACACGATGCCAATCAGGATGAAACTGATACAGTAAAAGCTGCGCTGTTTTTTGCCTTCCATATCCGGCTCTAAAAAGATGTATTTTTTTATCAGAAAACCACAGACTGCGATTACCGCCGTTTCCAATAGTTCCAACAATTCTGTTCCCATAATCCCATTACCGCCTATCTCAAAATCTTCTGCTTTCCAATTACTGTTACATCGGTTTTAAATTTTTATTCAGCCTGTCCACAATCCATTCAATCCGCTTTTTGCGTCCGACATCCGTCTTTGCGTCAAAGTATGCCCGCGTGTATGTTTTCTTTACGGACGGGGACATCGCTTGAAAATTTGTGCAGGCAGGCTCGTGTCCTTGCAGCAGTGACAAAAGCATGGCAATTTGTTCCTCCGTCACCGCCATAGCCTTTGGCGCATCCCACTGACCGTTTTGTTTGGCTTCCTCTATTTTCTTTCTGCCAAAGTCGGTCATAAGTCCCCGCTCTTCAAGGCTTTTTACCAGTGCTTTGTTCTTCTCCGACCATTTGCTCTTTTCCCTGCGCATGGAAAAATATTTCTGATATGTTTTATCGTCAATGCTCTGCATTTGTCCGTCAATCCAGCCAAAGCAGAGCGCCTCCTCAAGCGCCTCTTCTGCTTTGATTTTTTTTGGTCCGCCGGCTTTGCCAAATAAAAGCCAAACACCGGCACTTGACGTACAATGCTGTGTAAGCCATTCGCGAAATGCCGCTCTGTCTGCAAATTCCATAATATCACTCATGATTCATCCCTCCTAAAACATTATTTTTATCTCAATTTTTCAATTTTCTCTTTACCGGAACAAGAACGAGCAATAGTGCACAAACAACCCAAATGCCATTGTATAGCGCAATTGTAATCAAGCTTGTAAACCTTGTAAGTATGACACATAACACTGCCGAATAAAGAAACGCGCCTATGAGTGAATATTTATATATCGAATATTCCGTTTTGGACACATGACGCTTTTTATTTAAACCAATCAGACAAAAAGGAAGAAATAATGCCAAGCTCACGAGCAGAATAAGCATTGCACACACTACTAGGTTAATAAGACGCAGAATGCTATATATCACATACCTTAAAGGAAGAATCATAAACGTCAAATCTTCACCGTCCATAGTAAAATCCTGCACATCAAAAAAATCCGTAAAAAAATCTGAACCCAGACGATATCCCTCATAGCAATATCTGATTGAAAAATAAAGTACAATCAAATACCTTGATTTTCTGCGCACGTTTCAACGGTGTTACCACCTTCCCACAAAACTTTATTATTTAGATTGATAAACGAAAATCTTCAATTTTTTGTCTGACAATATTTTCCGGCTCTCTATTTGCCCTACTTGCATCTGCCTTTTCCAATATTGGACACAATAATGGAACGTTGTGCTCCATCTCTTCTTACATTTCATCTCCTAATTTTGGCAAATTATTTAAGCTTACCATTTCCAATGTTTGCAACTGTTGTACTGCCAACTGCCGAAGTAATTCCATACGCTCTTTTTGATTCTTCCCATGATTAATCAAAACAGCATTATAGCTTTCCATATTTGCAAGCACTAATAATTGATTCAGTGTTGCTGCATCCCGCATATTTCCTTTCACTGTTGGATTTTCGTCTTTCCACTGTTTGGCTGTTTTTCCGAACAAAACGACATTGAGCACGTCTGCTTCATTGGCATAAGTATATGCTACCTGTGCAGGCGTCAATTCTGATGGAATCAAATTATCTTTAATTGCATCTGTATGTATTCTGTAATTTAATTTTGAAATTTCTCTGTTCAAATTCCAA
>DKYC01000159.1 GCA_002492295.1 Lachnospiraceae bacterium UBA7110 | reverse complement strand
GGTTCGATTCCCCTACGAGCTGTTGACTGTTTAAAACAGCCCAACCCAGGAAAGCGCCTGACAGGTTTTCAGGTGCTTTTGATTCTTATTTTGAGCTCTTATTAGGAATATCAGGTTGTCTTTCATAGGAATTCTGAAGGTTCTGTTGTCATAATTTTTTCAGAAATTTATAATGTTTAAAAAAAGTTAATACTTAATTCACTTGTTATACAATCTGTTTTCAGATATAATAAAAGGTAAGCAGATATGTTAATGCAGAAATAATCAGGAAAGGAAATAGTTATAAGGCGTGGATTTTGGCGGTATTTGGCAGGAGCGCGCTGAATAATTATTCAGGTGTAGGGTATGGGAACAAAGATAGAAGATACAATTAATGCGTTTACGGATAAGTATACAAAAATATGCGTGGACAACAGCGCCATTGACCCGGAACTGTTTGACACGTACGGCGTAAAAAGAGGGCTGCGTGACAAAAACGGCAAAGGTGTGCTGTCGGGGCTGACCAATATTTCCATGATAAAGTCCTCGGAGGAGATTGACGGAAAGACTGTTCCGTGTGATGGACAGTTATATTACAGGGGCTACAATATTTTTGATTTGGTGCGGGGCTTTAACCAGGACAACCGTTTCGGGTTTGAGGAGTGCGCGTACCTGCTGCTGTTTGGCAGTCTGCCAAACAGGGAGCAGCTTACGGATTTTAAGCGTACGCTGGGCTGCAGCATGACACTCCCTACGAATTTTGTGCGTGACGTTATTATGAAGGCGCCGAGCCATGATATTATGAATTCGCTGACAAAGAGCGTGCTGACGCTTGCTTCGTATGACGATACGGTAAAGGATATGTCGCTTGGCAATGTGCTGCGCCAAAGTCTGATGCTGATCAGTGTTTTTCCGATGCTTTCCGTTTACGGATATCATGCGTACAACCATTATGAATGTGACGAGAGCCTGTATATCCACAGACCGGATCCTAATCTTTCGACGGCGGAGAACCTGCTCCGGATGTTAAGACCGGATATGTCTTATACGGCGATAGAGGCGAAGGTGCTTGACGCGGCGCTTGTGCTTCATATGGAACACGGCGGTGGTAACAACTCGACGTTTACGACAAGGGTTGTGACGAGTGCCGGCTCCGATACTTATTCGGTGATTGCGGCGGCGCTTTCTTCGCTGAAGGGTCCAAAGCACGGCGGTGCGAATATTAAGGTCGTTCAGATGATGGAGGATTTACGGCGCAATGTTGACGATGTGACCGATGAGGACCAGGTAAGGGCGTATCTGTACCGGCTGCTGAACAAGGAGGCGTTTGACAGGAGCGGTCTGATTTATGGGATGGGACACGCGGTATACTCAATTTCCGACCCGAGGGCACTGGTGTTTAAGACTTTTGTGGAACGGCTTGCGACGGAAAAGAAGCGTCATGACGATTTTGACTTGTATTCAATGATTGAGCGGCTTGCGCCGGAGGTTATTGCCGAGAAGTGCAGGATTTACAAGGGCGTCAGCGCAAATGTGGATTTTTACAGCGGATTCGTGTACAGTATGCTGGATATTCCGCTGGAGCTTTACACGCCGATTTTTGCGATTGCAAGAATTGTCGGCTGGAGCGCGCACCGGATGGAGGAACTGATTAACGTTGACAAGATTATCAGACCTGCATACAAGAGTGTTGCGACGCTAAAGACATATGAATCGTTACAGGAGCGGTCTATGCCAAAGCTGAACGGTCATGATGAGACGGTATACAAGCTGCCGATGAACTAAAGCGGAGGCGGTTTTTGGAAAATTCCCGAAAATGGAAGTTTTTTGAAAAAACTATTGCATTTTACATAAGAAAGTGTTATAATAAACGAAGTTGAATAATATTAGATGATAGAGAGTGGGCTTGCGAGTTCACTCTTTTGTTATGAGGTGGGCAGATGGCAAAAAAAGATTCTTATGAGGAACGTGCGGAAGCGCTTCTTGCGCCGATTGTGGAGGAAAACGGCTGCGAAATTTATGACGTGGAGTATGTGAAGGAAGGAAGCGAGTGGTATTTGCGGGCTTATATTGATAAGCCGGACGGCGTGAATATCAATGACTGCGAGAATGTGAGCCGGGTATTCTCGGCAAAGCTTGACGAGGAGGACTTTATTCCGGATGCGTATATTTTGGAGGTGTCGAGTCCGGGACTTGGAAGGGCGTTGAAAAAAGACAGGCATTTTGAGAAGAGCCTGGGGGATGAGGTTGAGGTAAAGACCTATAAGCCGATTGAAAGGCAGAAGGAGTTTATCGGGATTCTTAAAGCATATGATAAGGATACTGTCACGATAGAAATAAAAAATAATTCCGGGATAAAGGATATGGTCTTTGCAAAGTCTGACATCGCGATTATCAGGCTTACATTGGACTTTTAGATTGCTTTTTAAATCATAGGAGGGTTAAGGAAAAATGAACAAGGAATTAATGGAAGCACTCAACATTCTCGAAAAGGAAAAGGAAATCAGCAAGGAAACGCTTTTTGAAGCGATTGAGAATTCACTTCTGACTGCCTGCAAAAACCATTTTGGAAAGGCTGACAATGTTACGGTACAGATTGACAGGGAGACTTGCGACTTTCTTGTGTATGCCACAAAGGAGATTGTGGCGTCACCTGACGAGGTGGAGGACGATGTTACGCAGATTTGTATTGACGATGCAATCAATATTTCCAAAAACGCGGTGATTGGGGATACCATCAACGTGGAGATTAAGTCAAAGGAATTCGGACGGATTGCCACGCAGAACGCAAAGAATGTTATTTTGCAGAAAATCCGCGAGGAGGAGAGAAGCGTCGTGTACAATCAGTTCTTTGAGAAGGAAAAGGACGTGGTGACGGGAATTGTGCAGCGCTATGTGGGCAGGAACATCAGCATCAATTTAGGAAAGGCGGATGCAATCCTGAATGAGGCGGAACAGGTAAAGGGAGAGGAATTTAAACCCACGGAACGCATTAAAGTATATATCCTTGAAGTTAAGAACACTCCTAAGGGACCGAGGATTATGGTAAGCCGTACCCATCCGGAGCTTGTAAAGCGGCTTTTTGAGGCGGAGGTTACGGAGATTAAGGACGGTACGGTCGAGATTATGAGTATTGCGCGTGAGGCGGGGAGCCGTACGAAGCTTGCGGTAAAGACAAATAACCCGAATGTTGACGCGGTCGGCGCGTGCGTCGGTATGAACGGCGCGAGGGTGAACGCAATTGTCGAGGAGCTGCGCGGGGAGAAGATTGATATTGTAAACTGGGATGAAAACCCCGGAAACTTTATCCAAAATGCCCTTTCCCCTGCCAAGATTGTTGCGGTGTTTGCGGACCCGGATGAAAAGACGGCAAAGGTTGTCGTGCCAGATTACCAGCTTTCGCTTGCAATCGGTAAGGAAGGACAGAACGCAAGGCTTGCCGCAAGGCTTACGGGATATAAGATTGACATCAAGTCAGAGACGCAGGCAAAGGATGCGGAAGGTTTCCGGTATGAGGACTATATGTATGACGAGGATGGAGACGTCTACTATGAGGAAGAGTATGAGGAAGGCGAGTATGAGGAAGACGGGTATGACGAGTCTGAATACGGGGAAGCGTATGAGGAAGGGGAGTCTGATGCGGATAAACCTGAAGAAGTAGAGGAAGAGGAGACTTTAGGGTAAATGGCAAAAAAAATTCCGATGAGACAATGCATAGGCTGTGGTGAGATGAAAAGCAAAAAGGAGTTGCTGCGTATTCTCCGCACGCAGGAGGGGGAAATCCTTTTGGATGCGACGGGAAGGAAAAATGGCAGAGGCGCTTACATATGTCCGAATGCAGAGTGCCTGAAAAAGGCGAAACGGTCCAAGGGACTTGAGCGGTCATTTAAAATGAAGATAGACGATGAAATCTATGACAGTCTGACAAAGGAGATAGGGATATTTGAAAAAAGTGTACGCAATGCTGGGAATGGCGATGAAGGCAGGTAAAGTGGTAAGCGGGGAATTTTCCACAGAAAAGAGTGTAAAGGGCGGTCAGGCGCAGCTCGTTTTAGTGTCCGAGGACGCTTCGGACAATACAAAGAAACTGTTTTCCAATATGTGTAAGTTCTATAAGGTGCCAAAATGCTTTTGCGGCACGAAGCAGGAGCTTGGATGCGCGGTTGGAAAAACGATGCGCGCCTCACTTGCAGTTACGGACGAAAATTTTGCGAAAGCGATATCGGAGAAATTGGAGCAGGCTGGAAAAGAGCTTGATTCTGCAGCAGATTGATAACAATACGAATTTGCGTTTGGAAAGGGTATGAGAAAATATGGCAAAAATGAAAGTGTATGATCTTGCGAAGGAGCTCGGCGTAAAGAGCGCGGAAATCCTTACCGTATTAAAAAGTAAAGGTATCGAGGTAAAAAGTCACATGAGTGTGTTGGAGGACGAACAAATCGAGGAAGTAAAAAAAGCAATGAAGGAATCCCAAAAACCTGCGGAGATAAAGGCAGCACAGGCATCAAAGCCTGCAGAGGCAGTGAAAGCTGCGGAAAAGCCGGCACAGGGGAAGACAGCGGAAGCGGTAAAGCCGGCTCCTGTGAAAAAGAAGAAGAGCATTATTTTCGTGAGCAATCCCGATAATTCGAGAATGAAGGGGGCGCAGATTCCAAGGAAGCCCGCGCGTCCGGTTGAGAAAAAGGCAGAGTCCGCAAACGCACCTAAACCTGCAGTTGCGGTAAAGCCGGCGCAGCCCCCCGCATCCGTGCAGGAGGTATCAAAGCCTGTTGCGGAGCCTGTAAAACCTGTGCCCGTACAGGAGGCACCAAAGCCGGTATCGGAAGTGAAGCCGCAGGTTGCCGCGGAAAAGCCTGCGGCAGCGGCGGGTGAGGTAAAGACAGAGAACCGTGTGGAGAACCGGGTAGAGGCTAAAACAGAGAACCATGCGGAGAACCGTACAGACAACCGCGGCGATAACAAAGGCGGACAGCGCCGTGACGGACAAAGAGAGAATAGTAGAGAAAATAATAGAGAGAATAATAGGGACGGCAACCGTACAGACAACCGCGGCGATAACAAAGGCGGACAGCGCCGCGACGGGCAAAGGGAGAATAACCGGGATAATAACAGAAGCGGACAGCGCCGTGACGGACAGGGTTTTAGCGGCGGCAGACGTGACAATCAGGGTGGCAGACCGGGACAGGGCTTTAACGGCGGACGTGACAGTGAGCGTGGACGTGACAACCGCGGCGGCTTTTCCGGGAAGGGTTCCGGAAAGAATAACGGTTTTGTACCGGAGAGTCCCGTAAAGGATGCGGAGAAGCATCGGGACGAGGAGAAACGCAGGATTAGTCAGGAAAAGGATAAGAGAAACCGCAAGGACTTTATGTACGAGGAAGACGACGATGCGGTTAAGAGCGGAAAGGGCAAAAATAAGCCCGGCAAGTTTATTAAACCGGAGAAAAAGCCAGTTGATAAGGTTGAGGAGCAGATTAAGGTCATTACGCTTCCGGAGAAGATTACAATCAAAGAGCTTGCGGAAAAAATGAAGATACAGCCGTCCGCTATTGTAAAGAAGCTTTTCTTACAGGGACAGATTGTAACGGTCAATCAGGAGGTTACCTATGAGACGGCGGAGAATATCGCAATGGAGTATGAAATTCTCTGCGAGCAGGAGGTCAAGGTTGACGTGATTGAGGAGCTCTTAAAGGAGAGTGAGGAAGATCCGGCATTAATGGTTCCAAGACCGCCCGTAATCTGTGTTATGGGTCATGTTGACCATGGTAAGACCTCGCTTCTTGACGCAATCAGAAAGACGAATGTGACGGATAAGGAGGCAGGCGGTATCACGCAGCATATCGGTGCCTATACGGTCAATATCAATGACCAGAAGATTACGTTTTTGGATACGCCCGGACATGAGGCATTCACGGCGATGCGTATGCGTGGCGCAAATTCTACGGATATCGCGATTCTTGTCGTGGCGGCGGACGACGGTGTCATGCCGCAGACGGTGGAGGCGATTAACCATGCAAAGGCGGCGGGAATTGAGATTATTGTTGCCGTAAACAAGATAGATAAACCGGGAGCCAATATTGACCGTGTAAAGCAGGAGCTTACGGAGTACGAGCTGATTTCCGAGGACTGGGGCGGAAGCACAGTGTTTGTGCCTGTTTCCGCAAAGAGTGGGGAAGGAATTGAGCAGCTTCTTGAAATGATTCTTCTGACGGCAGAGGTGCTTGAGCTGAAAGCAAATCCAAAGCGGCGTGCGAGAGGTCTTGTCATTGAGGCAGAGCTTGACAAGGGACGCGGTCCCGTTGCGACGATTTTGGTGCAGAAGGGTACGTTAAAGGTTGGCGATTTTGTCTCAGCGGGCGCGGCAAGCGGTAAAGTGCGCGCGATGGTTGACGACAAGGGCAGACGGGTAAAGGAAGCCGGTCCTTCAACACCGGTGGAAATTCTCGGACTTGGCGATGTGCCGAATGCGGGGGAAATTTTCATCGCGCATGAAAATGACAAAGAGGCGAAGTATTATGCGGAAACCTTTGTCGCACAGAACAAGGAGAAGCTGTTGGAGGACACAAAGGCGAAGATGTCGCTTGACGATTTGTTCTCACAGATACAGGCAGGTAATCTGAAAGAATTGAACTTAATTATCAAAGCAGATGTGCAGGGTAGCGTGGAGGCAGTCAAGCAGAGTCTTGTGAAGCTTTCGAATGAGGAGGTTGTCGTAAAATGCATTCATGGCGGTGTCGGCGCAATCAATGAGTCGGATGTCATTTTGGCATCGGCGTCGAATGCGATTATCATCGGATTTAATGTGCGTCCCGACGCGCAGGCGAAGGCTACGGCAGAGCGTGAGGGTGTTGATGTAAGACTGTATAAGGTCATTTATCAGGCAATCGAGGACATTGAGGCGGCAATGAAGGGTATGCTGGATCCTGTTTTTGAGGAGAAGGTTATCGGTCATGCGGAGGTAAGACAGATTTTCAAGGCTTCGGCAGTGGGAAATATTGCAGGCTCGTATGTGCTTGACGGTATCTTCCAAAGAGGCTGTAAAATCCGGATTACCCGTGAGGGTGAGCAGATTTACGAGGGTGAGCTTGCATCGCTTAAGCGTTTTAAGGATGATGTGAAGGAGGTTCGTGCGGGATTTGAGTGCGGACTTGTATTTGAGGGCTTTGACAGTATGCAGGAGCTTGATATTGTAGAGGCATATATTATGGTGGAGGTACCGCGTTCATGAGAAAAAACAGCGTGAAAAATACACGGGTAAACGGTGAAGTGCATCGTGTCCTTGCGGAGATTATCCGAAGTGAGATTAAGGATCCGCGGATTCATCCGATGACTTCCGTTGTTACCGTGGAGGTGGCGCCCGATTTAAAAACCTGTAAGGCGTGGATTAGCGTGCTCGGGGATGAGGAGGCGCAGAACAGTACAATTGCGGGCTTAAGGAGCGCCGAAGGCTATATCCGGAGTCTTCTTGCAAAGAAGATAAACATGAGGAATACGCCGGAAATAAAGTTTATATTAGACCAGTCTATCGCGTATGGTGTGTCGATGACCAAAAAGATTGATGAAATCAACCGGGAGGACGATGCAAGGCACGTGGAGACGGGCGAGGATTAGGATTTGAATTATAATTTATAAGGGTAGGGATTATTGTGGAAAAAATAAATCTGTTAGAAGAATGTAAGGATGCAAAAAGCATTGTTATTTCAGGGCATGTCAGACCTGACGGGGACTGTGTGGGTTCCTGTCTGGCAATGTATCTTTATCTGAAGAAGGCACTTGCGGACAGGGAGGTTACGCTTTGCCTGGAGGAGCCTTCGGAGGTATTTCAATGCATCAAGGGTTTTGACTGTATTGACAGCAGTTTCCAGGCAGCTGTGCCGGATGTGTTTATCGCACTTGACTGTGAGCAGTCAAGGCTTGGCAAGGCGCAGCCGCTCTTTGAAGGCGCGAAAAAACGCATCAATATAGACCATCATGTGAGTAATGTAGGCGGGTGCGGTGATGTAAACTACGTTGTGCCGGGCTTAAGCTCCACAGCGGAGCTTGTCTATGAGCTGATTGACAAAAGCTATATGGATGAGGAAATTGCGAAGGCTGTCTACATAGGGATTATTCATGATACGGGAATTTTTAAGTATTCCAATACTTCCCCAAAAACATTACGGACAGCGGCGGAGCTGATTGAATACGGTTTTGACTTTCCGGATGTCATTGATAAAACTTTTTATGAAAAAACGTATGTTCAGAATCAGCTTTTGGGCAGGGCGCTTTTGGAGAGTATTGTTTTTATGGACGGTAAATGTATTGTGAGCGCAATTAACCGGAAAATCCTTGATTTTTACAATGCCGAGCCGAAGGACTTGGAGGGTATTGTAAACCAGCTGCGTATCATCAAAGGCGTGGAGTGTGCAATTTTCATGTATGAAACGGGCAATTTGGAATATAAGGTCAGTCTGCGCTCCTGCAAGTATATTGACGTCAGCAGGATTGCGTCGTATTTTGGCGGCGGCGGCCATGTGAGGGCTGCGGGCTGCAGCATGAACGGAAACTTTTACGATGTAATCAACAATATTTCAAGGCAGATTATGTGTCAGATGAAAGAACACGGGGAATTATGATAAACGGGATTGTGAATATATATAAGGAAGCAGGTTTTACCTCACATGATGTTGTAGCAAAGCTTCGTGGAATTGTGAAACAGCGGAAAATCGGGCATACAGGGACGCTTGACCCGGACGCGGTGGGCGTGCTTTTGGTGTGCTTTGGAACCGCCACAAGGCTCTGCGATATGATGACGGACAAAGGTAAGGAATATGAGGTATGCATGCGGCTTGGCATCACGACGGATACGCAGGATATGAGCGGGAACGTGCTGTGCGAAAATGACGTGACGGCGGACGAAACTGCGGTCATATCTGCAATCATGGGATTTGTTGGGGGATATGAGCAGATTCCGCCAATGTATTCCGCGCTAAAAGTCAATGGCAAAAAGCTCTATGAGCTTGCAAGGCAGGGCAGGGAGGTTGAGCGGCAGCCGCGCCGCGTGGATATTTCAAAAATCCAGATTCTTGAAATCCGTATCCCTTATGTGCGTTTTGTGGTGGAGTGCTCAAAGGGCACTTACATCCGCGCATTGTGTGCGGATATCGGAGAGCGGCTTGGCTGCGGGGCGGCGATGGAATTGTTAAAGCGTACAAGGGTAGGGACTTTTAAAATAGAGGATGCCATAACGCTTTCCGGGGTGGAGCAGCTTATGGCGTCGGGGGAATTTGAAAATTATGTCGTACCGCCTGACAGTGTTTTTATGGAATATGAGGGCGCGGCTGTAAAGCAGGAGGCGGAACGTGCGCTTTTAAATGGAAACAAGCTGTCTTTGGGGCAGCTTGATTTGGAGCGCCCAAAAGGGTTTGATGACGGTGAACTGCTACGTGTCTATAATGGAAAACGGGAGTTTAAAGCAGTCTACACGTTTGTAAAAAAGGAAAACGTTTTTAAGCCTTATAAGATGTTTTTATAGGCCAAAATAGGGAATTTGGGCAGGTTTGGCATGAAAATTATTGAAAAAACTACAAAATTTGATATAGATGGGCCGACTGCTGTCGCAATTGGGAAATTTGACGGTTTCCATATGGGACATCAGAAGCTTTTAAGACAGCTTAGGGAACAAAAGGATCAGGGGCTTTTGTCGGCTGTCTTTACTTTTGTGCCGTCCCCCGCGTCATTTTTTAGCAGCGGACCGGTTCGGGACTTATCGACTGTGGAGGAAAAGCGCAGGATTTTTGAACAGTCGGGAGTGGATTATCTGATTGAATTCCCGTTTTTCCAGGAAACTGCCGATATGGAGCCGGAAGCGTTTATCCGTGATGTGCTGGCTGGCATGATGCATGCAAGGTGCGTGGTGGCAGGTGAGGATGTGTCCTATGGGAAACGCGGTGCGGGCGACTGTGCGCTTCTGCGAAAAATGGCGAAAGAGAACGGCTATGAGGTGATTATTATTGAAAAGGTGCTTTACGGGCAAAGGGAAGTGAGCTCTACTTATGTGCGTGAGGCAGTGAGAGAGGGAAATATGGGGCTTGTGGCAACGCTGCTTGGCACACCGTATTATGTGGGCGGTGAGATTGTGCACGGAAAACGGCTTGGGAGAACTCTTGGCATGCCGACGGTGAATCTGCTGCCGCCTGGGGAAAAGCTGCTGCCGCCAAAGGGCGTATATTATTCTTATGCATACCTGCACAGCAAAGGCAAAAACAGGTCTTATGACGGTGTACAGATTCCTTCCATTACGAATATTGGTACAAAACCTACAGTAAATGATAGAAACCAAATGGGTGTCGAAACATATCTGTATGATTTTAATGCGGATGTTTATGGGGAACGGATAGAGGTATATCTTCTAGAGCATAAAAGACCTGAAATATGCTTTGGCGGCGTGGAAGAGCTGAAGGCACAGATGCAGGCAGATATTGCGGCGGGGCGAAGGTATCACGGGATTTCCTGAAATTTTGTTCATAAAAAATTAAGATTGTTTCTGTTGACAGGATTGGGGGATAATGATAATATTGTGATTGTAACAAAAATGTAACAAGTTTGTAATAAAAGGGATTATTATTTTATGAAAAGGATAAATAGACTCAGATACATGGGAGTAATGGCAGGAATGGGACTTGCGGTAGTGCTTTTGGGAAACGGCGCTTACGCAAACCCGAAGGAAACCGATGTCTATGACGAGAGCACGGAAGCAGACAGTCCGGAAGAGGATTTGGAAGTAGAGGTTATTGATTTTAATGATACTGAACCGTCCGTTGAGCCGTCGGAAGAAAGCGGGAGGGCAGCAGGCGCCGGACGGGAAATAGAACTTGGGCGCATGGTACTTGCGAATCCGGAAACCGGGGAAGCACAGACTACGGAGTATGACGAGGCTTTCGGTGCGCAGGCACAGGATGGTGAAACGCAGGAGGACATACAGGAAGGGGAGCCCGCAGCACAGGCTGATGCGGAGCCTGTGGAGGAAGAGCCACAGAATCACTGGGGTTATACCAATCTTGGTATTGCACATGTGGACAATCATTTAAATATCAGGCAGGAGCCGGGAGAGGACGGAAAGCTTGTCGGTAAGCTGCCAAAAGACGCAGCCTGTGAAATCCTTGATATTGAAAACGGCTGGGCGCATATTAAATCCGGAAAGGTTGAGGGATATTGCAGCACGGATTACCTTTATACGGGTTCCGAGGCAATCAGAAGAGGTCAGGAAGTGGCGTCAATGATTGCGGTTGTCAATACGCAGACCTTAAAGGTCAGGGAAGAGCCGAACACGGAGAGCGTTGTGATTACGCTGATTCCGCAGGAGGAGGAGCTTGAGGTTGTCGAGGTAATGGACAATGGCTGGGTAAAATTTTTGCTCGACGACGAAGAAGCTTATGTATCCGGGGAATTTGTGGATGTCGAGGAGCGTTTGGAGAAGGCGGTAACGCTGACGGAACTTTTGTATGGTCAGGGTGTTTCCGATGTACGCGTTGACCTTGTGCAGTATGCGAAGCAGTTTGTCGGTAATCCGTATGTGTGGGGCGGTACGAGCCTTACAGGCGGTGCGGACTGCTCGGGATTTACGCTGAGCATATATAAAAAGTATAATGTATCCCTGCCGCATCATGCCGCATCGCAGGCACAGATGGGTACCAAGGTATCAATGGGCGAGATACAGCCGGGGGATTTGGTATTTTATGCAAAGAACGGCAGCATCAACCATGTGGCAATTTACATAGGAAACGGTCAGGTTATCCATGCGTCGAGCCCGAAAACGGGTATCAAGATTTCCAGTGTGAATTACCGTACGCCGGCGTGTGCGAGGAGATATTTATAAGAAACGCAATGGGATAAAGAAGTGTGGAAGAACGCCTGTAGAGGGAAAATCCCAATATTTGCGGCGGTACGGGTTTCCATACAGGAGCATATAAAAGACAACTGGCATTTACAGGTCAGTTGTCTTTTTGGAATCCTTTTCCTGCTTTGGTGAAAATTCTGTTACTGTATGTTTATTGCGTAGTCTTCCGATACAAAATAAAATAAGCCATGCTAAAATCGGAACGGCGATAATACAGAATAAAAGCGCCATAAAACGGTTTCCGGCCTCGCCGGGACCAGCCGTAAAAGCGGAAATCACAAAAGCTGTAATCAGTACGGCAATCGCAGCAAGCGCGGCAATGGCAGCGAACTGTTTCGGATTTTTTTTCATAAACGATGCCCCCCTTCCTTAATTTGGCGAAAAGATATTAAAATTGATTATAATAAGGAATTACAAGAAATGCAACCGTTTCCTTTGACTTTCGGTAAACTTTGGTATATACTAATACTGCTTGGATACAGGCATTCAGACCGCATGAAAAGATGCGATAAAGACGAAAGGATGTAAAAATCATGGCAGAGAACAGGACATTATTGGATCAATGGAGAAGTGTGGCGTATAATGAAAATACCGATAAAAACACGCTTCAGAAACTTTGGATTGATTATTTTCAGAAAGAAAAGGAAATTTACCAGCAGCTTTTGGAAAACCCTGACGAGGAAGTGAAAGGGACGGTAAAAGAGCTTGCGGAAAAATATAATATAGACATCATGACAATGACAGGCTTTCTTGACGGAATTAATGACAGCTTAAAGACACCGAATCCGATTGAGGAGATGGATGAGGACACGCAGGTAAGTCTTGGGTTTGAAAAAGAGTTGTTGTATAAAAATATGGTTGCAGCGGAGGCGGACTGGCTTTACGGGTTGGAAGCATGGAATGATATTTTGGGCGAGGAGCGCAAAAAGGAACTTTATAAGGAGCAGAAATCCTCGACGACGATTGTCAAGGAAGCAAAGATTTATCCAAACGACCCCTGTCCGTGCGGAAGCGGCAAAAAATACAAAAAATGCTGCGGAAAAAAATAACTCTTTACATTTTTTATATTTAGGCTTAAAATAGTGGAAAATAAAAAACACGATGACGAGACGAGTACGATATTGTAATGTATCAGAGAGGAATACCGGTGGTGCTGAAAGTATTCTTACAGGAAATATCCGAAAACTAACTCCGAGTGGCCCCAATCCGGTCCGTTGATTACGTTACAATCATGAGTGGCCTGTTTTTTGCATGAGACAGAAGACAGGCAAGCAGGGTGGAACCGCGTTGACACGTCCCATGCAGTACAGGTTATGTAGTGCATGGGACTTTTTGTTTCATTGGAAAAGGAGATGATAGAGGATGGATGAATTTTAATCGGGTTTCTGCTTTCGCCGGTAAAAGCGGAAGGATAACGCTTCTTAGCGGTAATACAATCGGTTCAAACAATGGCAGTAAAAACAGCGCCGCCAATATTCTGACGGGCGGACAAAAGAGTAAGTAGAGAGAAAGGGGAATGAAAGGAAATGAAAATTACCTTAAAAGACGGCTCCGTAAAGGAGTACAATGAAGCAAAAGCAATTATCGACATTGCGAAAGATATCAGCGAGGGGCTTGCGCGGGCAGCGTGTGCAGGTGAAGTGGACGGCGAAACGGTGGATTTAAGAACCGTGCTGGACAGGGATTGTGAATTAAATATCATTACGGCAACGGATGCGAAGGCGCTCCGTGTCATCCGACACACTGCGTCACATGTGCTTGCGGAGGCGGTAAAGCGCCTGTTCCCGAATGCGAAGGTGACAATCGGTCCTGCGATTGACGAAGGATTTTATTACGATTTTGACGCGGAACCGTTCTCAAGGGAGGATTTGGACAATATTGAGGCGGAAATGAAAAAAATCATCAAAGAAGGACATGATATCACACGCTTTACGCTGCCAAGGGCAGAGGCAATTAAATTTATGGAAGAGAAGGGCGAGCCATATAAGGTAGAATTAATTCAGGATTTGCCGGAAAATTCCGAAATCAGCTTTTACGATCAGGGTGGATTCGTGGATTTATGCGCAGGACCGCACCTTATGAGCACAAAAGGCGTTAAGGCGTTTAAGCTGACCTCATCCTCAATGGCATATTGGAGAGGTGATTCCAATAAGGCACGTCTGCAGCGTATCTATGGTACGGCCTATAATAAAAAGGAAGAGCTTGCAGAGCACCTGGAGCGCATGGAGGACGCAAAACGGCGCGATCACAACCGGCTTGGACGCGAGATGGATTTGTTTACGACAGTGGATGTAATCGGTCAGGGACTTCCGCTGTTTACACCAAAGGGAACCAAAATGATTATGAAGCTCCAGCGCTGGATTGAGGATCTGGAAGATAATGAGTGGGGCTATATGCGTACAAAAACACCGCTTATGGCAAAATCGGATTTGTATAAAATATCAGGACATTGGGATCATTATAAAGAGGGGATGTTTGTTCTGGGAGATGAGGAGAAGGATAAGGAGGTATTTGCCCTCCGTCCGATGACTTGTCCGTTCCAGTATTATGTATACAAGCAGAGCCAGAAATCATACAGGGATTTGCCGTGCCGTTACGGGGAGACATCGACCTTGTTTAGGAATGAGGATTCCGGGGAGATGCATGGATTGACGCGTGTGCGCCAGTTTACG
>DKYC01000166.1:50153-50300 GCA_002492295.1 Lachnospiraceae bacterium UBA7110 | reverse complement strand
ATTGGCAAGTTTATCGATACAATTATTCCGGAGGCGGAGCTGCCAAAGACATTGACAAGTTATTCGCCCTGTTTCAGGAAAGAGAAGGGTGCGCATGGTCTTGAGGAACGCGGTGTTTACAGAATCCATCAGTTTGAGAAGCAGGAA
>DKYC01000166.1:47827-49892 GCA_002492295.1 Lachnospiraceae bacterium UBA7110 | reverse complement strand
ACCCTGCTTCAGAAAGGAAAAGGGCGCGCACGGCATAGAGGAACGCGGAATTTACCGTATACACCAGTTCGAAAAGCAGGAAATGATTGTTGTCTGTGAGCCGGAGGACAGCCCCATGTGGTTTGACAAGCTGTGGCAGAATACGGTAGATTTGTTTCGGACACTGGATATTCCTGTACGTACACTTGAGTGCTGCTCGGGTGATTTGGCGGATTTGAAGGTGAAGTCCGTGGATGTGGAGGCATGGTCCCCGAGACAGAAAAAATATTTCGAAGTTGGAAGCTGTTCTAATCTTGGGGATGCACAGGCAAGAAGATTGAAAATCAGGGTAAATGGGGAAACCGGTAAGTATTTTGCTCATACATTAAATAATACGGTTGTTGCTCCGCCAAGAATGCTGATTGCGTTTTTGGAGAATAATCTTCAGGCGGACGGCTCTGTGAGAATACCAAAGGCGTTACAGCCGTATATGGGCGGAAAGACTGAAATCAGGGCATAAGGAGTTTTTAAATTGCACAGATATTTAAGAGCGATTGGCTTTAGTGGAATTAAAAAAAGAGAAGAGCTGCGTGCGCTTATTGATGAAGTGGCAAAAACGACGCTTTCGAAGCCGGAAAATCAGGAAGGAAATTATTTTTCATACAGGGATATTGCGGTGGATGATGAGGAACGTGCTTACGCGGAGCTTTTTTTGGACTTTGTTCATGGTGCAGGCATTTGTATCCGCGGTGAATTTGATATGGAAAATCGATTTCTGTATGAGTATTATTTTCCGTATTTGCGCGCTTCACAGATTAGCTCAAATGAGGATGTGACCGTGGAGCGTCATGCGGAGAAGGAGTCGTATGCGGGTGTTTGTGATGATATCAAGGTTGGCGTGACGATGATATTTTATTTGCAGAATATTATTCCATATAAGCGGCTTCAGGCGATGGGGCGGCTTCCTGTTCATGGGACTTCGCTGATTTTGAGTGCGCTTTCGGTTGATGGGACGATTATGATGCCGATTAATAAAAATGAGAGTGATAAAAAGCGGATTAAAAAAGCAACGTCTGAGAGAAACCAATTGATTGCACAGGCGCGTATGGGAGACGAGGATGCGATTGAGAGTCTGACGCTTGACGATATGGACACATACACGATGATTTCCCGCAAAATCCACAAGACGGATGTATTCAGCCTGGTGGATACGTATTTTATGCCATATGGTGTAGAGTGCGACCAGTATTCTATTTTGGGGGAAATTACGGATTTTCATGTGGACAAAAACAGGGTGAGCGGCGAGGAAGTTGTTTTTATGACGGTGGAGTGCAACGAGCTTGTTTTGGATGTGTGCATTAACAGGGCAGATTTGTTTGGCGAAGCCGCGGTGGGCAGGCGCTTTAAGGGAGTTGTGTGGCTGCAGGGATTTATTGAATTTCCGTAGAGGGGTACTTTTAGCGAAATTTAATAATGAAATTGTGGAATAGACTGGAAATAGGAAAACTTATGTGATATACTACAGATACTACAAGTAACAAGGTTTTTAAATAATAGGAGGGATTTTTTTATGAAAAAAGCATTGGCGGTAGGACTTGCGTGCTTTGTTGCATTTTCTGCGGCAGTTCCGGTTATGGCTGCAGAGGTACAGACATGTGGAATAGGGCATTGCAATATGGGCGAATGTTTTTTAGATGCGGACGGAGACGGCTATTGCGATAATTATGGGCATTGCTTTGTGGATGACAACGGAGATGGCGTTTGCGATAATCATTGTTATGCGGATGTGAATGCGGACGGAATTTGTGATTTTTTTATAGATGATGATGCAGACGGAATTTGTGACCATTGCCATGAGCATGGAAAGCCGGCGCAGACCACAACGTATTGTGCACCTCAGACTACCCAGAGAAGCAGTCATCACGGCGGACATCACGGACGCGGACACCATGGTCACTGCTAGGGTGTGCAAAATTTTTAATTGACGTTTTGGTTTAATTTGGGTATACTAATAACGTATGTGTGAGATGCCTGCCTTTTGGCAGGCTTCACATATGATGATTATGTCCTCGTAGCTCAGTTGGAT
>DKYC01000166.1:5256-47490 GCA_002492295.1 Lachnospiraceae bacterium UBA7110 | reverse complement strand
ATTGAAACCAAAGGATTTCATCCTTAGATTTTTCAATGCTTTTCTTTTTTTGCCCCAAAAGAAAACCAAAAGTCAGAGGACTCATTTTTTGGATATTTATTATCAGTCGTATTGCTAATAGGGAATCGAACACGAAATTGCATTTTTAGAGTTGCTGCTAATAATTTGCTATGTTTTTAGAAATCCTTCCCGTGGAGCAGAAGAAGAAATTGGAGGAGATAAAAGAATGTCAGGAAGAGTTTGCTTTTGCTTAGGAATTGCAGGCATATATTCATGGCTATGTGGAGTGTGAGCAGGAAAAGATGTAAAGTTTAAGTGTTTTATCTATACATTAAATAATAAATGATTGCTCAAAAAGCATGTATAGGATATTATATAGAAAACAGGTATAGATAAGGAGCGTTCTTATGGAAATCAGAGTTCTTCGTTATTTTTTGGCTGTTGTGAGGGAAGAGAGCATTACAAAAGCGTCAGAGGTTTTACACATCACCCAACCGACTTTAAGCCGGCAGTTGTCCCAGATGGAAGAAGAAATCGGTGTCAGACTGTTTGAAAGGGGCACCCGAAAGATAAAGCTGACAAATGAAGGAATATTGTTGCGCAGGCGGGCGGAAGAGATTATTCAGCTGGTGGATACAACGGAAAGAGAGTTGGTGGAGCAGGACGAGCAGGTGGAGGGAAAGATTTCTATTGGCTGCGGGGAGATTGCGTCAGTCCAAATGCTGCCAGAATTAATCCGGACATTCCGGGAAAAATATACCCGTGTGAGCTTTGATATTTTTACTGCTACAGCAGATTTGGTAAAAGAGCAGATGGATAAAGGACTGATTGATATCGGGTTGCTCCTGGAACCAGTTAATATGGAAAAATATGATTTTATCCGGCTGGATATGAAAGAAAACTGGGTGGTACTGATGCGGCCGGATGATCCTTTGGCAGAGAAAGAGAATGTCACAGCAGAAGATCTGCTGCCTCTGCCTCTGATTCTGCCGCGGCGTATGAATGTACAGAATGAGCTGGCGAGTTGGTTTGGAGATTATTACGGAAAACTTAATGTGGTTTTTACAAGCAACCTCAGTACAAATGGCGCTGTTATGGTAGAAGCTGGTCTGGCTTATTCACTGGTGATAGAGGGGGCGGCGTTATGGAATCAGTCTAAGATTACATACAGGCCATTATCGCCGGCGCTGACGGCAACAAGTGTACTGGCATGGAAACGCGGGCAGCCATTCAGCCTGGCGACGACAAAGTTTATCAATCAAATAAAATGCTTTTTAAGCATGGATTAGGTATAAAAACAAGGTATTTGATATAGAAGAAATATTCATTTAAAATATAAGTGCAGTCAGGGAAAAGATTTTCTGGCGGTACTTATTTTTTTACAATAAACCGGGCTGCCAAACGTGACAGCGTTTGTTGATATAAGAATGGCTGGTAAAACCTGACATCTGTAAGATTGGAGGGTATCAATGACATTAAAAGAAGCAAGTGAGCGGTTCTGTATCAGTATGGAGAAACTGACCTATTATGAAGAAAACAGGCTAATCTTGTATGAAGCACTTGTGGATGGCGTACCTGATTATACCGAGGACGAAATTCATAAAGTGAGTATCATCCATGACCTGCTGGAGGCAGGTATGGGAGTCGAGGTACTGCAAGGATATCTGCAGCTGCTCCGCAGAAAAACAACAAATAAGGCAGAACAAATCAGGATTATCAGAAAACAGAGGTGCGAACTGATGGAAGAGATACACCGGAAACAGCAGTGTTTGGACAGATTGGATTACATGGTTGATGAAATAAGAAAAGGAGGCGCACAAGCCTGAAAAAACAAGTACTTCATTACTTTCTTTTTTGGTGGTATGCTCTTTGGCTGCCTGCGGAAATCAGGAACAGGCAGCGGAGGGCAAAACTTTGGAAGCTCTAGAGATGGATTGGAAAAGGGTATTTTCCGCTGACGATTTCTGTATTTGGATACGGCGGCAGGGAATATTACGGCGGCGTGGATTTCTATCCGGAACATTTTGAAAACGGTAATATTACCTACTGCGAGGCGCATTACAATATGGCTGTTTTTTATGCACAGACAGACCATCCTAATTTTTCGGCAGATGTGATTCCCATCGGGTGGGTTACTTCCGATTTTTCCGTATTTGACAGCCTTGACAGCAGGAAAGATATTACATTCTCATTAGCACTATAAAAAACCTGGAGGTATTTTATGATGAAAAAAAAGATTACAATTTTACTTTCCCTTATTATGATTTTTTGTCTTGCAGCCTGTGGTAACTCTGCAGGTGATATGGAACGCTCTTCCACAGAAAAAAATGCTATAAAAAATGAAACAGGGAATGATTCAGCGAACAGTACTGACGACAATGCGCAGGCAGAAAGCAGTGCAAACGATGACATACAGACACAAACCAGCGACGCGCGGACACAAACGGAGAATGCAGGTCAGTCAGAAAACGTCAATGTAAGTGACATAGAAAATGCAGGGCTTCCTGAAACACAGGGGAACAAAGTGCTTGTAGCTTATTTTTCTGCGACAGGTACAACGGAAGGCGTTGCGGAACATATTGCAAAGGGTCTGAATGCAGATATTTACGAGATTATTCCCGAAGCGCCCTACACAGATGCAGATTTGAATTACAATGACAACAACAGCCGTTCTACTATTGAAATGAATGACCCAACCTCTCGTCCGGGGATTTCCGGATCTGTGGCGGATATTGACCAGTATGATATTGTGTTTATCGGCTATCCCATTTGGTGGGGAGAGGCACCGAGAATCGTCAGCACCTTTGTGGAAAGCTATGATTTTTCTAGTAAGACAGTGGTTCCCTTCTGTACTTCCGGCGGCAGCGGCGTGGGCTCCAGCGCAACCAATCTGGAACAGCTTACAAGCGGTGCCACATGGATGGAAGGACACCGCCTGAACGGAAGCGACTCTCAGGATACAGTCATGGAATGGGTAAACAGTCTTGACCTGAATTTGGAGGAATAATTAAGCAAAAAAGAAGTCTGATGCCACGGTTCTTGACGGGCTTCACATTGGCGGCTCCAGTGTATCCGAAGCGGAGAACCGAGTAAACGAGAGAGTGGCAGAATTGGGATTATCAGAAGAATAGGAAAGGATTGACAGCCCATGGGAGTAAAAATGTATCTGAAGATGGGAATTGACATTCTAATGACGGCATTGCTGCTTGGTCTGATGGCCTATCAGATTACCGGGCAGGCGCTTCATGAGTGGTTTGGGGCAGGGATGCTTGTGCTGTTCATTGCACACAATATCCTGAATATCAGGTGGTACGGTAATGTGCTTAAAGGACAATACAGATTGTTACGGATTATTCAGACAACCGTTAATTTCAGTGTCCTTCTTTCCATGCTGTGTCTTGGATATAGCGGAATTGTTATGTCCCGTCATGTATTTGCCCCATTTTCGATTCACGGTCCCATGGCAACGGCAAGAAGTATGCACATGGCAGCCTCTTACTGGGGGTTTGTGCTGATGAGCTTCCATCTGGGTATGCACTGGGGAATGGTTACAGGAATGTTTGGCAGATTATCAAAGGGCAGGACACTGCCTGGCTTATCTGTGTGGGTTTTACGATTGGCAGCTGTGCTGATTGCGGGATATGGGCTGCTCTGCTTTATCCGGAAGGATATAGTTTCTTATATGTTCCTGGAGAATGAATTTGTATTTTTCGATTATGAGCAGGGTATGTTTTCAGTTATTTTGGAATATGCAGCGATGATGGGATTTTGGGTTTTTGCGGGTTTTTACCGCTTTGGCTTCCGGCGGCGCCGTGGTGATTAGCCAGTATATCGGGCGCAGGGCTATGGAGGATGCTGGGGAATCGGCAAGTCAGCTTCTGCTGTTTTCCACCGGGTTTTCCGTTATCATCTCGGCGCTTGTGCTGCTTGGCGGCGAGTGGCTTCTGCGGCTGCTGTTCGGCAGGGTGGAGCCGGATGTGATGGCGGCCTGTGTGACTTATCTTAGGATTTCCGCTTATTCTTATCCTGCGCTGGCCGTATACAATTCCGGTGCAGCAATCTATCGCAGTCTTGGAAAAACGGATATAACCATGTACCTGTCGGTAGTCTCCAACGTAATCAATATCACCGGCAACCTCATTGGCGTATTTATCCTTCATGCCGGAGTGGCAGGTGTCGCATGGCCGTCCCTGATTGCCAGAGTTTTTTCCGCTGCAATCATTACAGTACTGTGTTTTAGGAGGCAAAACGGGGTGGTTTATCGGTGGCAATGGATTTTCAGGTGGAACGGTGCGGCCATGAAGCAGATTTTGGGAATTGCCGTACCAAACGGTTTGGAAAATGGTGTCTTTCAGCTAGTAAAGGTGGTCCTTTCCAGTATTGTGGCCTTGTTTGGAACTTATCAGATTGCCGCAAACGGCGTGGCGCAGAGTATTTGGTCCATGGCGGCGCTGGCGGGAGTTGCTATGGGACCGGCTTTTATCACGGTGATTGGACAGTGTATGGGAAATGGAGATTCGGATGCTGCAGACTACTTTTTCAAAAAACTGACCCGCATTACGCTTCTGTTGTCATCTGCATGGAATCTTCTAATTTTCCTGCTGACGCCTCTGTTTCTCAGGGTATACGCATTGGAACCGGAAACAAAGCAGCTTGTCATTTGGCTGGTATTGATTCACAACGTATTTAATGCAGCCGTTTTCCCCTTTTCCGGTGCATTGAGCAATGGTCTGAGAGCAGCCGGGGATGTGAAATATACAATGGTGGTTTCCGTTGTCTCTACTCTTGCCGTGCGGCTGTTCTTATCATGGCTGCTGGGTATTGTCTTTGATATGGGCGTTATTGGAATTGCCGTTGCCATGGTCTGCGACTGGGTACTCCGGGCAGTGGTCTTTTTCCTGAGGTTAAAGTCTGGGAAGTGGAAAAACTTTCAGGTAATAATGTGAAGAGAATTTCTAAGCCAGTAAAAGACACAGACAGAGAAATTCTAAAGCTTCACATAAGAAGAATGCAAGAGCAGCGTTTTTCAAGAAGAGAAAAATTTTTCAAGAAGAGAAAAATATAATAAATTATTTCAGGAGGAATCTTTATGAGCAAGAAAATTTTAGTAGCCTATTTTTCTGCAAGCGGTACAACTGCAGTGACTGCAAGGAATCTGGCGAAGACTGTGGGAGCGGATCTGTATGAAATCAGACCTGCGGTTCCGTATACCAATGCGGATCTGGACTGGATGGACAAAAAATCCCGCAGCAGTGTGGAAATGAACAACAAATCCGGGCGTCCGGCACTGGCAGATACGGACGCCGATATTGTTGCCTATGATGTTATTTTCGTGGGCTTTCCCATTTGGTGGTATGTGGCTCCAACCATTATTAATACCTTTTTGGAAAGTTATGATTTTTCCGGTAAGACCATCATTCCCTTTGCAACCTCTGGCGGCAGTGGCATGGGAAAGACAAATGAGGGACTGGAAAAGAGCTGTCCCGGTGCAAAACTGATGGCAGGAAAACTGTTAAACGGAGTTTCCAATACGGAAATGAAAACATGGGCGGAAAGCGTATTGTAAAGAAGGGAGAACAGGTTGAAAGAATTGCATTCTTTCAATTGAAATTATTCAGTTTACACAAAGTTTATGCTTGGAAGCACAAATTCGCACGTTGAGAAAGGAGTATGGTTATAAATGATGGAAAAGATTATACAGACGGCGGGAAGAACCGCACTTGGAAATTTTGCACCTGAATTTGCGCATTATAATGATGATGTATTGTTTGGAGAAAACTGGAACAACCATGACATTGACCATAAAACCCGGTGTATCATCACTGTGGTAGCGCTGATGTCTTCGGGAGTGACGGATTCTTCACTAAAGTTTCATTTGGAGAATGCGAAGAAAGCAGGGGTAACAAAGAAGGAGATGGCAGCAATCATTACTCACACGGCTTTTTATGCCGGATGGCCGAAGGGTTGGGCTGTGTTCAACATGGCAAAAGAAGTATGGAATGGGGAGGTGGAAGCGACGGATGCGAAAACAGCCCATGAGAACAGCATGATTTTTCCAATCGGAAAACCAAATGATGGATTTGCGCAATATTTTACCGGACAGAGTTACCTTGCGCCGGTTTCTACGGAGCAGGCTGGAATCTTTAATGTGACCTTTGAACCGGGCTGCCGGAACAACTGGCATATCCATCATGCCGATAAGGGCGGCGGACAGATCCTTATCTGTGTGGCAGGACGTGGTTATTACCAGGAGTGGGGAAAGGGTGCCGTGGAGATGAAGCCTGGTGACTGCATCAACATTCCCGTGGGCGTGAAGCACTGGCACGGCGCTTCCCCCGACAGCTGGTTTTCCCATTTGGCCGTAGAGGTTCCCGGAGAAAACAGCTCCAACGAATGGTTGGAACCAGTAGCTGATGAACAGTATGGAGTGCTGAAATAATCACACGGTATACAAAAAACGGGAAACATGGTTGGAATATGGAGATGATACTGAAGATAAAATTGCGGTACTTATGGGCAGTCCTAATAACAACGGTTCCTCTGCCCACCATGCGGAAAACTTTATACGCGGTGCGAAGGAGCAGGACCATACCGTCAAAAGAATCAATGCAGCGCATGTAAGTGTTACCCTGCAAAGGATGTATTGTCTATCTGTTGTGTGGAATAGTGACAGTTGGACGTTTGAAGTGCTGGAAGCGTATTACAGGATGCTGGTCAAATATTTGAATCTGGAAGACTGTGGAAAATCCAATGGTTTCCCTTTGGTAACTAGGGCACAATATTGTGCTTACTTTACAGTGGAAACTTGATTTTGTATAATACAGACAAAGGCTTCATACAGGCGGCTCCAACGATGCAGCGTGAGTCTCTCAAAATATTTTGCTTACGGAGCTTTCTAAATCATATCTGAAGATAAGGGGGAAGAAATGATGACTGCAACAGAATTAAAGAGAACGCTCACAGTGCTAACCTGCTTATATTGCGGAAATTGTAGGTCAGTCTGTCCGCAAAAGGCTGTAACTGGGGAGGGGCAGCTATGACGCAGAAAGAACGGAGAATTTATTTAATAAAAGGACTGCTCCATGAGCAGCAGCAGTATGCAGGCATGGGAATTCCGGCAGATGAACAGGAACAAAAAAATCTGCTGCGATCTCTTTTTAATGTTCGTATGCCGGCGGCGGTGACTTCCGCATTTTTGGAAATACAGGATGCTTATCTGCAGGAGGAAATCGAAAAGAAAGGCATTACTGCTCTTGCTGACTTAACTCCAGTACAGGATGGCATTTATCTTTGGAAGGGGGATATCACGACACTTCGCTGTGACGCAATTGTCAATGCGGCAAACAGCCAGATGTTGGGCTGTTTTTGTCCCTGTCACGGTTGTATTGATAACGCCATTCATACATTTTCCGGTGTCCAGCTCCGGGCTGCCTGCGCCAATCTGATGGAAAAGCAGGGGCATGAAGAGAAAACCGGTAAAGCAAAGATTACGCCGGCATACAACCTCCCATGCAAATATATTCTGCATACAGTTGGCCCGATTATTCAAGGTTGGGTGACAGGGAAAGACAAGGAGCTACTTGCTTCCTGCTACCGTTCCTGCCTGGAGCTTGCAGAGGAAAACGGTGTGCGAAGTATTGCTTTTTGCTGCATATCCACGGGAGAGTTTCGCTTTCCAAATGATAAGGCGGCAGAAATTGCAGTGAAAACAGTCAAAGAATACAGAGCACAGACAGGTAGTGGGATGGAGGTGATATTCAATGTTTTCAAGGAAAATGACTATCAACTTTACCGGGAATTACTCGGAGCAAATCCAAAAACTGAAAAATGAAATGGAAACAGCGGATGCCATTGTGATTGGAGCGGGTGCGGGAATGTCTGCCTCTGCAGGAATGAGTTATGGTGGAGAACGGTTTGAAAAATATTTTTTTGATTTTCATAAAAAATACGGAATCAAGGATATGTATTCCGGCGGTTTTTACCCCTATGATACTTTGGAAGAATATTGGGCGTGGTGGTCGAGGCATATTTTGGTAAACCGTTATGATGCCGGTATCGGAAAACCCTATACTGACTTGCTGGAAATTATCAAGGATAAGGATTACTTTGTGCTCACCACCAATGTCGATCATCAGTTTCAGCTTGCCGGTTTTGACAAGAAGCGGTTGTTTTATACGCAGGGGGATTATGGACTGTGGCAGTGTTCCAAGGCCTGCCATGATAAAACATATGATAATGAAAATATGGTCCGCCGGATGGCTGCTGAGCAAAAAGATATGAAAGTACCATCTGAGCTGATTCCGAAATGCCCTGTCTGTGGCGCATCAATGACGATGAACCTGCGGTGTGACGACACCTTTGTACAGGATGAGGGATGGTATGAAGCTTCAGGGCGTTATGATGATTTTATACGTGGTCACAAAAATCTGCATGTTTTATTTTTAGAACTGGGCGTTGGTGCGAATACACCGGTAATTATTAAGTATCCGTTTTGGAAAATGACAGCACAAAATCCAAAAGCAGTTTATGTGTGTGTCAACTATGGGGAGTCTTCCTGCCCAAAAGAAATCGTAAAACAGTCTGTCTGTATCAATGAAGATATTGGAAAAGTGATTGAGGCAATAAAGAATTGATGAAGCCGTTTTGGTCCGGACTGGCAGAGAGGGCATTGCGGAATGGGACATGGACATGTATAATAATAGTATGGCGTCGGCGATAGGGTATTTTACGGATACACAAGGGCTGACGGATATCGGATAAATGTACAGGAAATGCATACCGCGAATTTGGGTGATTTGTGGGGCGTGGAAATGTATTTTTGGATTACGAAAACATTAGGGTAAGCAGAAAGGAGAATGGATGTGATTTACAGAAAATTTCAGGATTTGGAGCTGTCCGGTTTGGGGCTTGGTATGATGCGCCTTCCAGTATTGGACGGAAACGACGGTACGATAGATGAAGCTGCGGCTGCAGAAATGATTGACTATGCATATCATAACGGCGTAAATTACTTTGATACCGCATGGGGGTATCATAATGGCAATTCGGAGCTGGTTGCGGGGAAATACCTTTCAGGATATCCGAGAGAGAGCTATTACCTTGCCACCAAATTTCCGGGATATGACCTTTCCAATATGGGAAAAGTAGAGGAAATTTTTGAAAAACAGCTTGAAAAATGTCAAACGGATTATTTTGATTTTTACCTGTTCCATAATGTCTATGAGGGAAATGTTGAAGAGTATCTTGATGAAAAATACGGTATTCTGGAGTATCTGTTAAAGCAGAAGAAAAACGGCCGCATCCGTCATCTTGGCTTTTCATCGCATGGTAATTTGGATGTTATTCATCGTTTTTTGGACGCGTACGGTCAGCATATGGAATTTTGCCAGCTGCAGATTAACTATATGGACTGGCATTTTCAGAATGCGCAGGAAAAGGTGGAAATCCTGCAAAAAGCCGGTATTCCGATTTGGGTAATGGAGCCGCTGCGGGGCGGAAAGCTTGCAAACGCTTCCAAAGAACTGACTGCGGCGATGCAGTCCATGCGTCCTGCGGAAACAGTTCCAGGATGGGCATTCCGCTTTTTACAGAGTGTTCCCGGAGTGACGATGATTTTGTCGGGAATGTCCAATATGGAGCAGCTAAAGGCAAACCTTGCAACCTTCGAAACGGATGCGCCCTTGAAAGAGGAGGAGTTTGACACATTAGTGAAGTGTTACGATGAGGAAGTTAAAAAGGCAGGGCTTCCCTGTACGGCCTGCCATTACTGTACCAGCCACTGCCCGAAGGAACTGCCGATACCAGAGTTGATTGCATTATACAACGAACATAAAATCACAGGCGGAGGATTTATCGCGCCGATGGCAGTTGCAAAAATGCCCAAGGAAAAGCGCCCGGCAAGCTGCATCGGATGCCGGAGCTGTGAGCAGGTCTGCCCGCAGCAGATTAAGATATCCGAGATGATGACGGAATTTTCTTCGATGATAGGGATGTAGGTTGGGATTATAGCAGGATTGTTTATAGTGGGTACATGAAAAAGGCGGTTTCACAGGAAACCGCCTAATCATATGCAAAAATATAAAATTGTCCCGGTTATTTTAAAAGCTGGATGTTGCCAATAATAGGGAGCGCTTTCTCTTCTTCCTTAATTGCCGCAACAAGTCCCATAATCCAAAATACGAATAATACAAGGCTGCATAATCCAACGACAATGGCAATAATTGCGCCTACTACAGGAATGAATCCTGATATAGCAGAGAGAATTGATAAAAGAGTCATAGCAATCATTAATACCAATGACTGATTTAAATGGAACTTTGCACCTTCCTTATCCCCTGCAAGGAATGCGATAAGCCAGCCAATCCATGAGATATAACTAACTATTCCCGTTACTTTTGCGTTCATTTTCTTTTGTCCTTTCCGCACCGTTCTTTACAGTGCATAAAAATTTTTATTTTGTAATTTCCCGCCAAAGTCCCACAATAGAGTTAGCGCAAAAATCACAAACAATAGTTTATACTTAAAATATTTTAGACTTTTTGGTGTGTAATGTCAAGTATATTATTCAAAAACTTTGATTTTAATAAATTTTCCGCCACACTGCAGTTTATAATAAATTTTTCCACCAGACAAGTATTTTTGAACCAATCGTAAATGTAATTTTTTTCTCACCTCCGTAATTTTCGTTCAACCCTTTTAAGACAACGGATGCCTTGCCCTTTTTCAGGTTGTTGGTATAAGAGGTGTTGTCTATGGCGTAATCTTCCCCATACGTCAGGACCGTTCCGTTTAAGGTAACTTCAATATCGTCAGGGGAAAGTGTAACCGGGTCGCCGTTTTGGTACTCTTTTGCCTTTACACTGACTTTTGCTTTTGAGATATCGGAATTTATTATGCGGTAGGTACCGGAAATAAAGGCATTTCCATCCCCTTTATATGCACCTGCACCCTTTGCGGTTACACAGATTATTGTCCCTGCGTTGGGAATGTCATCGGCTTCAACCGGCGCACCCGTTTCCCGGATTATCTCACTGCCGTCTGCCGTTGGAACCACCGTATCCTGACCATAGGTAAAAGTGACACTCTTGTCATAATCTTTTCCTGCCGAAAGCTTTGCGCCGTTCGCATCAATTAAGGTAACAGAGGTTTTGCATTTATTTGGAGCATCCTTATATACGACATCTTTTAATACAAGCTTTACCTTATGGCTGGAACTGTCAATTGCACCGTCTGTAATCGTCCACTGACCGGATAAGCTGCCTTTAATGCTGCCTTTTCCCGTTACCGTGACAGAAGGAAGTTTTTTATCAGCTATACTGGAAGTGGTTATTTGATTATTGTTGGTATATTTTACGGTATAATCTTTCCCGGCTGCAAGAGGATTACCGTTCAGATAAAGCTGTACATTTGGGCAGGTTTTCCCCTTCATGTAAGGAGAGGTTATTTCTGATAATGTTTCTATTTTAATCGGCGTATTGGGTGCATCCTGTGTGGAATAAGTCATGGTAACCGCACTATTGTGGATGTCGAGCGGTGTGATTTTGTAAGTTTTCTTTAGCTGACCGCTGTAACCGTTGATGCCTTTAAATGTAATTGAAGCGGTTCCGGCTTTTAAAGTATTTGCATAGGAAACCGTATAATCAATGCCCTCCCGTAAAGTTGTTCCGTTAAGGGAAAGGGAAACAGTGTCCTGTAAAACATCATCCTCATTACCCGTGTAAGCTTTTGGGGTAATACCGCTTACGGCAGCTTTGTTTATAGGGAACCCGATAATCCTGTAGCTTACTGCCTTGGTGCCGGAAAAACCGCTTCCGTCTTTCGCGGTGATGTAAGCCGTGGCAGTTCCGACAGAAAAATGGTTTGCATATTTTACGGAATAATCCCTGCCGTTTTCGAGCGTACGATTTCCATAAGTAACGGTAATTGCTTCGGGAACCATGCCATAGCCGTTCTGAACAAGGGATTCGTTATAAGTCTGGTTTGGTATTTTTCCTACTTTGACCTTGCTCATAAGGATATCGGAAGTAATTTTCAGATATACAGTGAGCCTGCCCGAATAACTGCCAGTACCTTCAATGATGACAGGGTATGTTCCGACGCTGGTGTATGCGTCGCTGCCTGTATCCGGATAGGTTACCGTAAAATCCTTCTTCGCCGAAAGTTTTTTGCCGGAGCGGTACACGGCAGGTGTAGGCTGTTGGTATTTCCCGTTGTAGGCGACTGTCATATTTTCAACGGTAATATCGTTATCCGTTAACGGTTTTGCAAGAATATTAAAATAGGCATATTCCGTACCGGTATAATTGCCTTTTCCCTTTATGATAACCGTAGGAGAATCCATATCCGCAGTATTCGCGTTTTTATTATTTTTATAGGAAACCGTATAATCCTTTCCTTTTTCAAGCATAATCAGCCTGTGGCTGCCGTCTTCCTTTAAGAGGCTGTCAAACACCTGGACCTCGGGCTTTATGGCATTCCCTGTATAGACATAATCGCTTATGGGGAGGACATAAAATCCTTTCCCCTGTAGTTCACAATAAGGATAAACAAAAGTTTCCTGGGTGGAAAGTGTCGTGGTGCTGTCGAACGGCACGCCTTTTCCATCCTTACCGGTAAACCAGCCTATGAAAAGTTCGTCGTCGTTAACTGATATTTCTGGAAAATCGCTTTCCGCGACACTTCCTTCGAAGGGCACTTCAATTCTTGCCAAAACGGTTGCGTAATCCTTATCCATAAAGGTGACGGTACAGTGTTCGATTGTGGCAGCAGGTGCAATTACTGTAACCTGGCAAAGGGCTGTTTTGACAGTTTTTATTCCTGTTTTTGTATCTATGGCAGTGGCAGTTGCCGTAATCACCGCATTGCCTTCACTTACGGCGGTGACAAGTGCGGTATTGGGGTTATCGGAAGCGGTTACAGTAACCACACCGGAATTGGAAGAGTCCCATTTAACAGAAATTTCATCGGAAGTATCCGCGGGAGAGTAGCGCATGGTAAGCATGCATTCCGTCTCAAGGTCTGTGGGACTTCCGGTTAAAGAGCTTTGTGTCTGCAGGATAAGTGCGGTTTTGTCAAGTGTAATGGTTTCAAGGTGGTTTTCTTCCTGCATGTTTTTAAATACAGGTATTTTAAAAACAAATGCACAGTCAAGGCTTCCGGCGTTTGCATACATTTTTTTTGTGCTGAAAGACTCGCTTGCAGGCGCCTGGATGTTCTGCATGTACTGGTGCGTGTAGAGCGGATTGTAGCTTCCGTCCACGTTAAATTTTTCAAGATAGAGCGTGTCCTGTCCTTTTAAAATATAATTATTTCCAATTGTCTCCGCACCGCCTGCAAGGGACTTATAATGCGTATTCCAACCCTGTGATTTGGCATAGGAGAGACCGTTTTCAATGATTTCTTTTTCCGTTTTCCCATTTGCCCTTACATTAAAATAATTATAATAACCTTCATACCCGGCATAAGCGCCGGATATCAGTGCGGATTTTCCATTGCCCTGCTCCTGATAAACGCGTGATGCCAAATGAATAGGACTTAAAAGCCTGTCCTTTCCGATTTCATAAAAAGCCTGCGCATAACTTTTTCCAGAATCATCGGGAAGATTGCCCTTCATAAATGTATTGTTTAAAAAGTTTTGGATTGCCGATACCGTATGGTAAGAGCTGTTAAAGGTAAGCTGCTCAAACTGGAAAACTGCATCTTCGGTCAGGAAGTTGCAGGGATTCATATAATAGGAAACAGCGTCCTTTGTGGCATAATACCATCCGCTTCCGTAAGAATCCCCTACCCAGCCTTTTTCCGCGTTGCCGGAAGTGTTTTGAATCAGGCTTTTATCACCCATTTCGTTTTCGACAACGGTGTTAAAGTCAAGACCGGTATTCATAGGAACGAAGGTCCAGTTTGGATGCAGCTGTTTTAACGCAGTCAGTTTGCTTTGGTAAAGCGCGGGAAAAGCGTCAATATCGGAAGTGTCAACCGGGTTGTTTAATGCATATGGACTTATGACACTTGTGTCATTTTTGGGAAAAAGTTTTGTGAGGTAATCCGTTTCCCAACGAATCCAGTCTTCATCAGAATACGCAAGATAATAAGCTTCCACGTATCCAGTGTACTCTGTGCCATTTAAACCGAACTGCACCTGATACCACACGCTGTCGTCAACAATTTCCACGGATTTTATGTAAAAAGTATGACCGCTCTTGACTGTGGCAATGTGCCTGCTGCTTTCGGAAGGATCCTGACGGACATTGTAGGAATCAGTGCGATAGAGAAGCGCCATGAAATCTTTCCCGGAGGTAAGTGCACAAAAAGCATCAACGGCAGCATCGACATCATGTTCTGTCTCGGTTTCTGAGGCGGTTTCCGGTATGGATTCCGATTCTGTTTCTGATACGGATACAAATTCTGACGCTGATTCTAATTCTTCTGATTCTGAAATAGAGGAATTGTCTGATTCTGATTCGGAATTATCATTGGATTCTGATGCAGTTTCTGCATTGCTTTCAGATTCCGATTTATCCGCTGTTTCTGTTTCAAGGACTGGCTCTGTTTTATTTTCCGTGCGCACGGCTGATTCTGATTCAACTTCGCAGTCAGATTCGGAAACAGCCTCTGCACTGCCGGATTCCTCGGTTTCAACTGCAGTCTGTATCTGATTGGTTTCCGGTTCTTCTTCAGCGGAATGTTCTTCCGAAGTGTCTTCTATGACATGCGTGTCATTTTTATCATTTAATTGTGCAGCAGTCACGGTATTTGGCACGATACTGATAATTAGTGAGGTACATAAAATAATCGACAATAAGCGGTTGTTTTTTTTCTTTGTCATGTTTAGTATCCTTTCGTATAGTAGTCAATCCATTATAAGTAATCCGTCGTAATTAATCCAGTTGTATATATTTTTGCAAATATAAGAAAAGTTTACCAGCATCGGAACATTATGTCAACCCCATTAGCGTTTGGAAATCTGTATATTATTAGGATAAATGCGGAATTTTACAAAAAATATGCTGGATTTATGTCAATTCAGAAATGAAGGATTGACAAGTCCGCCCGCATAATGTGATAATAAGTAGAACTGTAATGACGATTATGAAATAAGGAAAACACAAAATGGGGGAACAGAAATCATTTGACTACCGCGGATGCCTTGTTACAATTGCACTTGTTGCGATAAACTGTATCATATATATTTACTGTACATATGCAGGGGATGTAGTGTATAATATTGGATGCATGGACGCGGAGCGCGTGCTGTTGGATGGCGAGTATTACAGGTTTTTTACATGCATGTTCATGCACGGGGGAATCGACCATATTGTCAGCAACATGATTTTTTTGGCGGCACTTGGAGAAATGCTGGAGCGTGTAATTGGACATGTCCGGTTTGCGGTGCTTTACCTGCTTTCAGGAGTAGGCGGCAGTTTTTTTTCCATTGCGCATGTGGTTCTTAGCGGTAGCTATCATACTGCGATAGGGGCAAGCGGAGCCGTGTTTGGACTGATCGGTGCAATGGTGATACTCGTCGTGATACACAACGGGCACTATGAGGGGATTTCCATAAAAAGAATGCTGTTTGCAATTGCATACATGGTCTATGACGGAATGCGTTCGGAGAATGTGGATAATGCCGCCCATATAGGAGGGCTTATTTTCGGTGTCCTGATTATGGCGGTAATGTATGTGATAGAGACACATAAACCCCGAAAACGGGATGATTAAGCAATAGAGAAACGGGAGGAAAATCAGGTGAAAATTAACATTTATTACGGAGGCAGGGGATTAATCGGAGATCCTACCCTGTATGTGCTCAATAAAATGCAGGAGGTTCTGCGCGAGCTAAACGTCAATATGGAGCGCTATGACTTATATGAATTTAAAAGTAATATTGTTACGCTTTCGCAGACATTGAAGGATACGGACGGGGTCATTCTTGCAACTACGGTGGAATGGTTCGGCGTAGGCGGCTGGATGCAGCAGTTTTTGGATTCGTGCTGGCTTTATGGCGATAAGGAAAAAATTTCAAACTTGTACATGTGCCCTGTCGTAATGTCGACTACTTATGGTGAACGCGATGCGATGATGAGTCTGACAGAGGCGTGGGAAATTCTCGGGGGACGTCCTATAACCGGAATCAGCGGGTATTTTGCGGATGTGACGGAGCTTGAGGAGAATGCAAATTACGCAAGGGTGATTGAAAAGCGTACGGAGGACTTATACCGTTCGATTAACCAAAAGGTTGCCGTGTTCCCGTGCAGCAACCAGGCGGTAAAGCAAAAGATTTCGTTCACACAAAGTCTGAATCTGACACCGCAGGAGGCAGAACAGCTTTCCGAGCTTGCAAGCGACGACTTGTATGTGCAAAAGCAAAAAGAGGATATTCAGGAGCTTGCAAGCATGTTCAAGGATTTAATGGGCGCATCGGGAGAGATGAGCAGCACAATGTTTCTGCAGGATTTGCGCGACCATTTCCACCCGCAGCCCGGGTTTCAGGCAGTTTACAAGTTTAATCTTCCTGAGGCGAAAAAGCCTCTGATTGTGAAAGTTGACCATACAGAGATGGAATGCTACTATGGCGACAGTGATACATTTGATGTGGAAATGCAGATTTCTTCAGAAACCATGAATGAGATTGTCCAAGGACGCATGACATTCCAGCGGGCGTTTATGGCGGGGGATATGAAGATGAAGGGTGACTTTAAGGTTCTTCGGACGCTTGATTTGTTGTATACTTTTTAATTATAGGATTCAATTTATGTTTGCAAGGTAAATTTGTTTACGGGTTTTAGAAAAATGGAGGTAATGGGATGAAGGACAGTAACTGTATTTTCTGTAAGATTGCAAATGGTGAGATACCCTCAAGGACACTTTATGAGGATGATGATTTCAGGGTGATTATGGATTTGGCGCCTGCCACAAAGGGGCATTCCCTGATTTTACCCAAAAACCACTATAAGAATATTTATGAGATTGCCGATGATACAGCCGCAAAAGTGCTGCCGCTCGCAAAAAAGATGGCAACATTAATGACGGAAAAACTGGGAGCAGATGGGTTTAACATTGTGCAGAATAATAATGAAGTGGCGGGGCAGACGGTGTTTCACTTTCATGTGCATTTGATACCGCGTTTTAATGACGATAACCAAAGCCTTGTGATGAAGCCGCAGGAAATGACAGATGCGCAGCTTGATGAGATTAAGGACAGGATTTTGAAATAGCATGAAAATGATTGAAATGGAAATGTCATGAGACAAATTCTTTGCTTTTCCTGCATTGTGAATCCCATAAATTCAGGACGGCGCAAGCGGAACAAATGCCATTTTCCACCTTGTAGTCCAAATTTCCGTCATATTTCTGGCAGACGGTAAGAATACTGGATATGCCGATGCTTTTTCCGACAGGCAGACCGTTGGACAGCTTTAGATTATCCATGCAAGTATTGTCACAGACAATAAGAAGCCTGCCGTTTTGCAGACGGATATGTAAATTAATGTACGGCGCATCTGCCCCGGACTTTTGACATCCGTGCAGGGCGTTTTCCAGCAGATTTCCCAAAAGGGCAATCAGGTCAATGTCCTTCACTGCCAGCTTTTTCGATGCATTGCATTTAACACGGAATTGGATGCCGCATTTATCTGCCTTCCCCGCATAAGCAGAACAAATCATGTTTACCGTACTGTTTACGGAATACAGTTTTACTGCTGCGTCTGAAACTTCGGTGCTGTATTCCTTGACATAAGCGAGAATGCTGGAAGCATCGTTCGCCTTTGCGTATTCCGCAATCATATTCAGATGATGACGCATATCGTGGCGGAACCTCCGGTGCATTTCCTCTGCACTTTGCAGGGCGGATATTTGTGCGGAGAGGTACTCTGCATTTTGGCGGACTAAGGCAGCCTCTGCATCTTTTTTCATGTAACTGATATTGCTGAATACGACGCCATATACTGCACACATAATGAAGCTGACTATGATAAGTATCAGAAACAGGGGCAGCTTGGGCATATTAAACAGCACATTCATAACCGTCAAGGCTGCCTGTAACAGATAAAAAATCAAGGCAATCAGCGCCAGTTTCCACCATCTGCCCTTTCCGATTTCTCCAAGGGAATCAATTACCGGCGCCGCGTATTTTTTATACAGCGCTAACAACAGCAGCAGTATTCCGGTACGCAGTATAATTGCAATATAAAATGCTGCCGGAGCGTACAATTGCGGGAACAGCAGTCCCAAAATGAGCTTCAGCGTATTATCTATAATGGAAAATAACCCAAAATAAGTCAGAAATAAAAAACTTTTCTTTGGAACGCAGTCCTGTGAAACAAAACAGAAAAAAAGGAACAGGCATACCACAACCACTAGATAGATAAAAAGCGCAGGAATGCCTTTTATCGTATATGCCCATCCGCCCATATAGAGAAAGCTTATCATATACAGACAGCTATAGAGGACAAACCTTTTTTTGGTATACCTGTGTTCCAGCATATGGTAAATGACAATCACATGGCACAATACTGTAAGAAACAGCCCTGGAATCTGATATGGGATGTTCATTGTAATGCCTCCTTCCTGCAAAAATCCATATATGCCTTCTGCACTTCACTGCAGCTCCTTCTTGGGATGGGTATTCTCGCGCCGTTACGCAGTTCTAAGGTATTTCCGGAAAATCTCCGCGCAAAGACAAGGTTTGTAATACAATGGGCACCTACCTTGATAAATTCAGGATATTTTTGCAGTTCCTCAAACATCTGCGACAGTTTCATGCGCAGCCGCAGAACTTCTCCGGAAGAAAGATTAAGCAGCAGATAGTGCCCCTGGGATTCGATGGATGCGATTTCACTGATGCGCACACGGTACATGCCTTCCACGCAGGCAAGCGATAGAGAGTCCTGCTCCGCTGTTTTCTTTACGGCACGGTCAAGTGCCGCGCAAAACTGTTCCTGTGAAAACGGCTTGAGCAGATAATGCGTCGCGTTCATTGCAAACGCCTCGACTGCGTATTCCCTGCTGGTCGTCAGAAAAATAACACCCATATCAGGATTTTTGGAGAGCATTTCCGCTGCAATGTCTGTTCCAAGGATACCCGGCATACAAATGTCCAAAAGGGCAATATCGTATATTGCTCCTTTTTCCACCGCGTTTAAAAGGTTTAGGGCTGTTTCGTATTCGTCGATATAAAAATGGTATTCCAAATGTTCCTTGGAATAGGTGTTCAAGGCTGCCCGAATTGCTACCAAGTCTTTTTGGATATCATCGCATATTGCTATCTGCATAATCATTCCTGCCTTCCCGTGTCAGTTTCTGCTATTTTATCATACATTTTTAAATTATTCCAGTTCCCGGTTTTCAAGTGTGATAAGAAAAAATGTGCTTCGTATGGTAAGCGCAGACAGGTCTGCCCGATGAATGTTGATTTGACGGGTTTTTCATTTCTTTTCCAATGCGATATGTGCAAGGTTAATCCATCAGCTTTTATGGATATACATTCTTGAAAGTTCCGGTTCACCATCGCCCTGGACCATGCAGAAAAATTCCCATCCGTAACGCTCGTAGAATGAGGTGTGGTCGGTTAAAAGATACAGGGTGTCAATGCCGTGACCTTTCATATCTGTGCATGCATAATTGAGCAACGCGCCTGCTATTCCGCTGCAGCGTCTGTCTTGCTCCGTGTAAACAGCGCAGACATTTGGCGTGAGGTCTTTTCTGTTGTGAAAGTCGTTTTCGATAACGCCTAAGCCGCCGATAATACGGTTATTTTCTATTGCAAGATACCATTGCGGTACAGGGAATCTGCCTGTCAGGCACGCTTCCATGCTTTCCAGGTATGCCGCTAAGGGAATATTCCATTTTTCGTGAAACCACTGCGCGGCTTGGTCTTTTAATTCAGGGCTGTCTGTAAGGCGTATGATTTGATAGTTCATCAGAAAGAAGTCCTCCTTATATTATTTGTAAAAAACATCATATCATTTGTCATGTTAAAGGCTCTTTTTCATTTATTTTGGTTACTGGAAAGGGCATTTTTATCATAAAGTGCAAAACGGCAATATAGATTTATTATAAAAGGGTCATCTGCCATTTACAATAAATAATAAAAAATTTTATTCGTTTCTAATCCTTTTTATGCTATAATGTTTTATTGTAAGGAAGCAATGAAAAATGACACGCGTGTCATTTTTACGGCACAAAGGAAACGGTTCCGATTTATTACATCAGAAATGAGGGATTAAATGTATACTGCAAAAGAAACACGTTATGACAAAATGAAATATAACCGCTGCGGAGTGAGCGGATTGCTGCTCCCTGCGGTATCTTTGGGATTGTGGCACAATTTCGGTTCCAATGGCAATTTCGATAATATGGTTCACATGTGCGAAACGGCATTTGATAATGGAATTACGCATTTTGATTTGGCAAATAATTACGGTCCTATTCCGGGCGCCGCGGAAGAGAACTTTGGACGCATTTTGGATAAAAGTCTTGGTGCTTACAGGGATGAATTAATTATTTCCACAAAGGCAGGATATGATATGTGGCCGGGACCTTACGGGAACTGGGGCAGCAAGAAATATTTGGTTGCAAGCCTTGACCAAAGTCTTCGGCGGATGGGATTGGAGTATGTGGATATTTTCTATCATCACAGACCGGATCCGAATACGTCCTTAGAGGAAACTGCGAGGGCACTGGATGGGATTGTGAAAAGTGGAAAAGCGCTGTACATTGGGATTTCCAATTATAATAAAGAACAAACCATAGAAATTGCCAAACTTTTTCAAAAAATGGGCACGCCATTTATTATTAACCAAAGAAAATATTCGATGTTTGTCCGTGACATTGAACAGGACGGACTGAAAGACTATGCAGCGTGGAACGGGATTGGTATTATTACGTTTAGCCCGCTGGCGCAGGGGCTTTTATCAGACCGCTATTTAAACGGTATTCCCGAAAACAGCCGTGTTCGCACGGATGGGCGCTTTTTAAAGGAAACGGCGATAACGGAGGAAACATTGCAAAAAGTGCGTGCGCTGAATGCGCTTGCAACAGAGCGCGGGCAGAGCTTGGCGCAGATGGCGCTTGCGTGGATTTTGCGGGACGGGGATATTACCAGTGTCTTAATCGGCGCATCGAGAGCATCACAGATATTGGATAATATTGGAATGCTTGAAAACACACAGTTCTGTCAGGACGAGCTGGAGAGGATTGAGGAGATTCTGCATCCTTGCTTATAACCAAAATAATGTCCACACAATCCGCCCGAAAATCGGAGGAGAAGATACAGCAGTATCTGCCTTAATATCCTTTCCTCCGATTTTCGGGCGGCAGGCTTCCATGTCCTTTATATAATTCAACAGACTCTGTACTTTTTCCCTAAATCGTATTAGCACCTGTTTAATCAGGAATTCATTTTATTTGTCTACAATCTCTTCAATCAGCCTGACAATCTTATCAATCGCATCCCGCTGATTGCTGTTCTGCATTGCCTCAATATAGGACTGGCGCGTGAAATAAAGCTCATGTACTTTTTCGGTAAGTGTCACTGCCGTAAGATAATCCTCGTCAGCCATCATTGCAAAGCCCTGTGACTCAAAGCTTTTTGCATTTAAGATCTGGTCGCCGCGGCTTGCACGGGCAGGAAGCGGAATGAGCAGACTCGGCTTTCGCAGCGCCAAAAGCTCACAGATTGCGTTTGCGCCTGCCCTTGAAATCACGATATCCGCCATTGCAAACAAATCCTTTAATTCATCTTTTACATATTCAAACTGCTTGTAACCGTCCGTGCTCAATAAAAGATTGTCGATTTTTTCCTTGCCGCAAATATGCACAATCTGAAAATCCTCCAAAAGCTTAGGAAGCGCTTCACGCACAAGACTGTTGATACCGGCGGCACCAAGGCTTCCGCCAATAACCATGATAACAGGCTTTCCGCTGTGGAATCCGCACATGGAGAGCCCTTTTTCCTTGCTGCCTTTTGTCAGCTCCGCCCGGATTGGGGATCCTGTGAGGACGGCTTTTTCCGCGGGAAGGTTTTGGAGCGTTTCGGGAAAATTGCAGCAGACCTTTTTTGCAACCGGAATACAAAGACTGTTTGCAAGCCCCGGCGTCATATCTGACTCGTGGATGATGCATGGAATTTTCAGGGAGGAAGCGGCGCGTACAACCGGGACGCTCACGAACCCCCCTTTACTGAATACAATGTCCGGCTTTAATGTTTTTAAGACCTGCTTTGCCTCCATAAAGCCCTTGATTACCCGAAACGGGTCACTGAAATTCTTTAAATCAAAATAGCGTCTGAGCTTTCCTGTGGAAATGCCGTAGTAGGGAATGCGGTAATCCTCAATCAGCTTTCTCTCAATGCCTTCGTAGGAGCCGATATAATGGATATCATAACCTAAGCTTTTGAGCCTGGGGATAAGAGCAATATTCGGTGTAACATGACCGGCAGTGCCGCCGCCTGTAAATACGATGCGTTTCATATTTTAAAGCCTCCGCTTTTTACTGTTCAGTATTTTTTATTTTTATATAATATTCGTATAATCCTGTGATGTCATTCAAGGTTAGGGATTTTCTTTCGCCTTGTATGCCTCAAGCGCTCTCGCAAACTGGTCAGGGCAGGAAGTTTCCTTCATACCGCATTTGATTCCCTTGAGTCTGTCAATCGCGTCATCGACCTTCATACCACGTACAAGGCTTGAAATACCGCTTAAATTTCCGTTGCAGCCGCCGGTAAAAGCAACCGATTTAATGGTATCTCCGTCAATTTCAAAATCGATTAGCTTTGAGCAGGTGCCACTTGTTTTATACTGCATAGATAAACCCTCCGTTTTAAATTCTGTGCAGAATCTTCTGCTAAGCAGGAAAATTCTGCCTGTTACTTCTATAAAGAATTTTATCAGTGAAATTAAATGAAGTCAATACGGTTTCACGCGGGAGCGGATAATTGCTTTTTTTGTCAAACATGGAAAATATGAGCCAAAAAAGGGCAAAAAATCTGTACTTTTGCATGAATTTGACGAACGATTTTTGGTCAAACCGTCTTGTGGCAGGCAATTGAATTGCGTATACTTAAAAGCAGTAAAATACCGTGTGCGGCTGCCAAATTTGGACATGCCTGTTCCCATGGCTTGCTGCGCAGGCGAAAAGGTTATAAGTTGGAACAGGAAGGAATGGAGGAAAAAATGGCAAATGAAGTTATGAAATATTTTGATCATTCATTTATTATTGTACTGACACTGATTTTGATGGGTATCGGGATTTTGTATCAGATTGCGATTGGTGTGATTTATCAGAAAATGATACAGGCGACGGACACTCTGTCGGGAATGGAAAATAAGCTGCTCGTACAGTGCAAGGAGCGTTTTGTGAACAGCTACAAGTTAAACGGCGGCGTTCCGAATATTCCGGTGTTTGTGGACAAGTTCATTAATCGGATACGCGTTCTTGGAATGAGCATGAGCTTTATGAAACATCTTTCCGGGCAGTTGATGCTTGCGGGCGTGTTTGTGGCAGGGTTTGGCGTGTGTAAGGGTATTATTGAGGGGAGAGGCTTTATTGATTTGCTGCCGTTTTATATAATCAGCCTTTTGGGAATATATCTGTACCTTAGTATCGCCTCAATTGTGGACATGCCAAACCGCAGAAGGATGTTAAAAACAAATATTACGGATTATCTTGAAAATACGGTCGCACAGCGTTTGGAGCATGGTTTAATGGAAAAGGAAAAACTGCTTTGGGAGCTTGCGCAGGAAAAGGATGCGAACGTTGGCGAAAAGGAGCCGTTTCTTCCGAGGGAGGAATCCATCGAAGATACAAAAACGCCCGTTTTCTCGGCGGAGGAGACGCGTGAGCTTGAGGAGCTTCTAAGGGGGATTATTGCAAACAAAGTCTAAATATTTTGCTACAAGTGCACAAATAAATGAACATTTAATTGATTTATATGGAAGAATTTGATAAAATAAAAGCGATATAGTGACGTCGTTTCATTGGATTTAATGAGCGGCTGGCAGTTGTACAAAAATTTGTGAATGTAAAGGAGAAGACAAATGAGCAAGGTAACGTTTGACTATTCAAAAGCAGCACAGTTTATCAGCGGGCATGAGGTTGAGAACATGAAAAAGCTCACCCAGGATGCGAAGGAAGTACTTGTGGGAAAGAGCGGCGCAGGCAATGATTTCCTTGGTTGGATTGACTTACCCGTTGATTATGACAAGGAGGAGTTTGCGCGGATTAAGGAAGCGGCAAAGCGCATTCAAAGCGATAGCGAGGTTCTTCTTGTAATCGGTATCGGCGGCTCTTATCTTGGGGCAAGGGCGGCAATTGAGTTCCTGCGTCATGGTTTTTACAATATGGTGGACAAGAGTATCCGGAAGACGCCTGAGATTTATTTCGTGGGAAATTCCATCAGCTCTACGTATATTAAGCATTTGAGCGATGTTATCGGCGACAGGGATTTCTCGATTAATATGATTAGCAAGTCCGGCACGACGACGGAGCCTGCGATTGCATTCCGTGTATTTAAGGAAATGATGGAGAAGAAGTACGGCAAGGAAGGTGCTGCAAAGAGGATTTACGCGACGACGGATAAGGCGAAGGGCTCTTTGAAGAACCTTGCGACAGAAGAGGGTTATGAGACATTTGTTGTTCCCGATGATGTCGGCGGACGCTTTTCAGTGCTTACAGCAGTTGGCCTGCTTCCGATTGCAGTCAGCGGCGCGGATATTGATAAGCTGATGGAGGGTGCTGCAAGCGGCAGAAAACGCGCGTTAGAGCTTCCGTTTGAGGAGAACGATGCTATGCAGTATGCGGCAATCCGAAATATTCTTCTGAGAAAAGGCAAGGCAATTGAAATCCTTTGCAATTATGAGCCGAGTGCGCATTATGTTTCCGAATGGTGGAAGCAGCTTTTCGGCGAGTCAGAGGGCAAGGATCAAAGAGGCTTGTATCCGGCAAGCGTTGACCTTACGACAGACCTTCACTCAATGGGACAGTTCATCCAGGACGGTTCAAGAATTATGTTTGAGACGGTTCTTGACATTGAGAAGGCGAGGGAGGAAATTACAATCGGCACGGAGCCGGTTGACCTTGACGGTTTGAATTACCTTGCGGGTAAGACGGTAGATTTTGTAAACAAGAGCGCGATGAACGGTACAATACTGGCACATACGGATGGACAGGTTCCGAACCTCATGGTACATATGCCGGAGGTTAGTGAATTTTATCTTGGCGAGCTGTTTTACTTCTTTGAGTTTGCGTGCGGCTTAAGCGGATATTTACTTGGCGTTAATCCGTTTAACCAGCCGGGTGTTGAGAGCTATAAGAAGAATATGTTTGCGCTGCTTGGTAAGCCGGGATATGAAGAAGCGAGAGCGGAATTGTTAAAGAGATTGTAATCAGACTGCTTATTTTGTAATTTATAGGAAATAAAAAAGCCATATATGGGCATATCGGATTGCCTGTGTATGGCTTTTTATGTGGTTTTTATTATGGCTTCTGTTATGGTTTCCTGTTATGATTCATTGCAGTAATCGGATTCAATTTTGAAATGTTTTCAGGGATTGGTAAAAAATATCTGCCGCTGCGCTTTTTCTGCGGTCTTTGTCAGAGACAATCTGGATGGAGCGTGGGGGGATTTCGGCGTTTATTTGAATTTGGACTAGGCGTTTTTTTTCTAACAGGGGCATTGCCAGATCCTCAGGGACGAATCCGAGACCGAGGCTGTTTTGGATGAGCGGCAGCATTAAGTCGGAGCTTGCAACTTCCATGTCAAGTTCCATGTCCGTGTCATGTTCAATGAAAAAATCTTTATACAGATCATAGGTTGCGGTTCCTTTGCCTAAACCGATTAAAGGGTAGTTTACAAGTTCCTTCAATTCAAGCTTTTGTTCGCACAAATATTCATACTGTAATCCGCCGACGAGAATTTCGTGAAAATTGTACAACGTTTCAGTACGGTGGGGGGTTGCAGTTTTAAAGGGGGTTGTGATGACGGCAAAATCAAGTTTTCCCGCATTTAAGAATTGAACTAATTCCGGCGTGTTATAGTTGTGGACCTTGATACGGATTTTGGGATGGTCTGCCTTAAAAGTCCGCATAGCGTTGAGAAGAAGAAGATGCAGTGCCGTTTCGGTGGCGCCAAGTTCGATGGTGCCGCTGCTGCCGTCGGCGTGTCCGCTGAGTTCTTCCTGCGCATTCATAAAATGCCTGTAGGCGACTTCGACATGGAAATACAGTTTTTCACCTTCTTCGGTTAAGCTTAGTCCTCGTGGCTCACGGATAAAAAGGCGGCAGTTGAGCTGGGATTCCAAAAGTCTGATAATGCGTGTCACGTTGGGCTGGCTGCTGCCTAATGCGGAGGCGGCTTTTGTGATGTTTCTGTACTTTGCGGTATAATAAAAAATTTTGTAGTATTCAAAATTGATATCCATATAATTTTTATATTACTCCTATATAATATATTTATTTTTCTTATTGGTTATTGGGTAGTATAATACAGATTGTTGAAAAAGTAAAGAGTGTATATGTACAGGGACACGAATTTACGGAGTACTGGCTGAGTATGGAAAATATAGAGGAGGCTGTATTGATATGAATAAGGATTTAACGCAAGGAAATCCGCAAAGGATTTTGTGGGCATTTTGCCTTCCCATGTTTGGGAGCATTGTGTTCCAACAGCTTTATAATATTGCGGATTCGCTTGTGGCAGGGAAATTTATCGGGGAAAACGCGCTTGCGGCGGTCGGAAACAGTTATAATATTACGCTGATTTTCATTGCTTTTGCGTTTGGCTGCAATATTGGATGTTCGGTTATTGTGTCACAGCTTTTTGGGGCAAAGGATTATAAGGCAATTAAGACGGCGGTTTATACGACGCTGATTGCAAGCAGTGTTTTGTGTGCTGTTTTAATGCTGATGGGGTTAATTTCCTGTGACACACTGCTTCGGCTGATGAAAACGCAGTTGGAGATTATGGCGGATTCGGCGCTGTATCTGCGGATTTATATATGGGGACTTCCGTTTTTGTTTTTCTATAATATTGCGACGGGAATTTTTTCCGCGCTGGGGGATTCAAAAACACCGTTTTTATTCCTGGCGGCGTCATCAAGTGCAAATATTTTGGTGGATATTTTGTTTGTGAAAGGATTCGCAATGGGGGTTGCAGGCGTTGCATGGGCAACGTTTTTGTGCCAGGGTATAAGCTGTGTGCTTTCGGTGGTTTTGGTTTTGGTACGGCTGTCGAAGATAAAGACGAGCGGTAGGATTGCGGTTTTTTCAGGGGAGCTGCTTGGAAAAATTGCGGTGATTGCGGTGCCGAGCATTTTGCAGCAGTCGTTTATTTCGGTCGGAAACATGATGATACAGGGGTGTATCAACGGATTTGGAGTCAGCGTCGCGGCGGGGTATTCGGCGGCGGTAAAGCTGAATAATCTTGTGATTACGTCGTTTACCACGATTGGGAACGGAATTTCCAATTTTTCGGCGCAGAATTTGGGTGCAAATCAGTTTGGGCGTATTCGGGAAGGTTTTCGCGCAGGATTAAAACTGGTGTGGTGTTTAAGCGTTCCGTTTTGCCTGGCGTATGTCTTTTTGGGAAAGCAGCTGCTGATGCTGTTTCTGAATGAGGGTTCGGCGCAGGCGCTTGCGACGGGCAGACAGTTTCTGTGGATTTTGTCACCGTTTTATTTCGTGGTTTCCGCAAAACTTGCAGCGGATGGGGTGCTGCGGGGAACGAACGCGATGAAGCAGTTTATGGCAGCGACGTTTACGGACCTTGTGCTGCGCGTGGTTTTGGCATTTGTGCTGTCAGGATGGACAAATTCCGCGACGGGGATTTGGTGTGCATGGCCAATCGGGTGGACGATTGCGATGGGGTTGTCGTTATTGTTTCTGCGGCAGACTTACGCTTTACCGATTCCCATATCCCAAAGCCCATCCACATAAGCACTGACCCATTTTTCCCCTATGCGGATTATATCTGCTTTTTCTGAGCGCCTTGCTACGTTTGGAATAATAGGATATACTTTTAAATCGTGAAAATTTGATTAAAGTTTTCATGGAGTTGTGTAAGGATAGGTGGTAAAATAGGGATAGTGAATCATTTAACATTTTTAAGGAATAAAAGATGAAAGGAATACAACACGAAATGGAAGAACTTATGATACGCCGTGCGCAGGAGCGCGATATTCCGGTGATTGATAAACTGCTTTATGAGGTTTTAAAGGTGCATAGTGATGTGCGTCCGGATTTGTTTAAAGCGGGTACAAAGAAATATACGGATGAGGAAATTAAAAGTATTTTGGCGGATGACAAAACGCCGGTTTTTGTTGCGGAGAAGGATGGGGAGGTTGCGGGGTATGCGTTTTGTGTACACCAGCAGTACATCGATAATAATAATATGACGGATGTAAAAACGCTTTATATTGATGATTTGTGCGTGGATGAAGCCGCGCGCGGGGCGCATGTCGGGAAGGCGCTTTATGAGTATGTTGTGGCATACGCAAAATCACAGGGATATTATAATGTGACGCTTAATGTATGGGCGGACAATGTAAATGCCGTAAAATTTTATGAAAAAATCGGACTGAAAATCCAAAAAATCGGCATGGAGAAGATTTTATAATTTGGGCAGGCATATGAACGGCAGTACCACATTTTTTGGGTGTGGCGCCTGCCGTTTTTCGTATGGATTTGTATAGGACTAATATTGGACCAAAACGGACTAAACAGGATGCAATCAGGCAGATTTTATGACAATTAGGCAGATTTTGTTGTGGAATTATCAGGAAGTTATATAATGAAATAAAGTGTGTTTAATGGATTTAAAGACATAAAGTCAGATGATTGTAGGAGGCATAAATGATAATTAAAAAAGATCATGAAATTGCACTGTTTATTGTCGGATGCATTTTGATTAATTATATAGGAAAAACTTTTTCTGATGCTTTCGTGCTTCCGGTTTGGCTTGATTCTGTCGGCACGGTTTTTGCTGCATATGTGTTCGGACCGGTATGTGGTGCGGTCGTAGGAGCATCTGTTAATATCATATATGGTTTTCATGCATGGACGTCTGCTTTTTATGCCTTGACCAATATAGCAGTCGGTGTTACGGTAGGTGTCTGCGCCAGGAAGGGTTATTTGAATAATGTCTTTGGAATGCTGTCAACCGCATTTGGGGTGGCGCTTATTTCTGTTGTAATTTCTACCCCTTTGAATTATATTTTGTCAGAGGGCTTTACCGGAAATGTATGGGGGGACGGTATGATTGGCCTGCTGCAGGGAATGGGATGGAATGAGGTTCTCAGCCACATTGCAGGGGAATTTTATTTGGATTTTTTGGATAAAGTGGCAACAATGCTGCTGCTGTTTTGGGCAGTGCGGATTGCCCGGAGAAGGAAAGAGGGAAAGAAAAAGAAGCAGAAGACGAAAAAGGTACTTTTAGGAGTTTTGCTTGTCCTTTTATCTACATATACGGTGCAGGCAAAAGAGATGGTGGAGAAAGAAGAGATTGGCGGTTATGATTTTAACAAGTATGTCCAAACCATTTTTAACGGGCAAAATGGTCTGACAGGAGGAATCGCAAGCGATATTGTTCAGACAAAGGACGGGGTTTTATGGATTGGAACACATGGCGGATTATACCGTTACACTGGCAATACATTTCAATGGATGAAGGAACTGGAATCCGTAAAAACCGTAAACTGCCTGTATACGGACGAGGCAGGACGGCTTTGGATTGGGACGAATGATAACGGCTTATCCATATGCATTAATCAACAGATATCCAATGTGGTAAATCGGGAGAACGGGCTTCCTTCAAATTCGGTTCGCTGCATTACGGAGAATACGGAAGGGTATTATTATGTCGGAACGGCGGACAGCTTGGTGGTTATGACATTATCCGGCGGTCTGCGGGTTTGTGATACCATACCTGGGATTGTTTCCGCAAACAGTATTTGCGCGGATCAGAACGGAAACGTAGCAACCGTCACAGAGAATGGAGATCTTTATTTTATTCAGGATACAGAGATTATGGCACAGCAGTCCCTGCAAAAGGACGGGGAAATTTATACCTGCTGTGCTTTTGATGAGGAAGGAAAACTGTATGTAGGAACTTCCGGCAATACAGTTGAGATTTACCGGGTATCGGACGGACAATTCAAAAAGATGCCATCTATAGAATGTGGCGAACTGAGAGAAATTCATTCGCTGCGTTTTTCGGAGGAAAAAACCCTGTTTATCTGTGCGGAAAACGGAGCGGGTTATGTAAACACAAAGAACCAGTTTGACCTTATAGGACTCAGTTACTTTAACAGCGCTATTGAACACATGCTGATTGACTATCAGGGAAATTTGTGGTTTACATCTTCGAGAAACGGACTGCTTCGCCTATGTCCGTCTGTCTTTTCGCAAGTCTGTGAGGACAATAAAATACAGGGGAATATTGTATATACAGTCACCATGTGGAACGGATGCCTGTATATGGGAACTGACAGCGGGTTAGAGACTTTGACAGGGCAAAAACCAATACCGCCTGCAGACACGATTTTCGAATTGTTACAAGGGGTACAAATCCGATGTCTGATGACGGATTCCCGAAATCATATGTGGATTTGCACATCGGGTAAGGGAATTTGGGAAGTATCCGAAGACGGGCAAATAAATAGATATGACAGTAAAAAGGGAGCGCTTGGCGACAGCTTTTATTGCGCAATAGAAACAGCAGATGGCGCGATTACAGCTGCCGGAGATTTTGGAGTAACAATGATCCAAAACGCACGCGTACGGAATACAGTTCGCTTTTCGGACGGGGGACGCAGTCTCAAAGTGCTGTCGCTGTGCGAGAGAACGGACGGAAGTATTTGGGCGGGGACGGACGGTGGCGGCATTGTAATGATTGAGGACGGAAAAATAACAGGAATGCTGAAACAGGAGGACGGATTAAGCTCGGAGGTTATTCTCAGAATGGTGCCGGATTCCAACGGCAGAGGACTGTTTCTTGTAACAGGGAATGGTCTGTGCTATACAAATGACGGAAATGATATCCGAAGCTTAGACCAGTTTCCGTACTATAACAATTATGACCTTGTGGAAAACCGTCATGGGGAATTGTTTGTATTAAGCTCCGCGGGCATTTATGTTGTGAATAAAGCAGAGTTGCTTGAAGGAGGAGAAGTAACCTATGAGCTTTTAGATGCCCAAAAAGGGCTGCAGATAAACCTAACGCCTAACGCATGGAATTACAGGGACGAGAGGGATAATCTGTATTTGTCAGGTGATACAGGAGTTGTCAGCTTAAATCTGAATCAATACGGCACTGCAACAAGATCCTACCGTATGCTGCTGACGCAAATCAGAGTGGACGGTGAAATCTATCCTGTGGAAAAGGGAGAAGCAACCAGTATTCCAAGAGGCGCAGGCAGAATCGAATTTACGCCGGAAATTATTAACTATTCGATTCATAATCCTACGGTCAGCGTTTATTTGGAAGGGTTTGATAAAGAACCGAAAATCATGCCGCAGAGTGAAATGACAAGCGTTGTGTATACAAATCTGCCAACAGGGGCATATACATTTCGTCTTGCCGTTTTAGACAGCAGAACGGGCAGTGTGATTGCAGAAAATACATATCGGATTGTAAAAGAAAAGGAAATCTACGATAACTGGTGGTTTCTGTTCTATGCGGGAGTAGTGACTGCTATGATTATTTCATATCTGACATGGCTGATTGTCAGAACGCAGATACAAAAAACGCTCCGTATGCAGAAGCTGGAGCTGGAATGGGCAAAAAACCAACTGCAAATGGGCAATGAGACAATTTTAACAATCGCGCAGGCAGTGGATGCAAAAGACGAGAGAACCAACCAGCATTCTCTCAGGGTGTCGGAGTATTCCGTAATTATTGCAAAAAAGCTGGGTTATAGCGATGAGGCGTGCGAGGAATTGCGCAAGATTGCAATGCTCCATGATATTGGGAAAATCGGAATTCCCGATATGGTTTTAAATAAACCTGCGCGTCTTACAGAGGAAGAATACGAAATTATGAAATCGCACGTGACAAGAGGGGCGGAAATCCTTAAAAACTTTACTTTGATTGACCATGTGGCGGACGGAGCGCTTTACCACCATGAACGATATGACGGCAGTGGATATGTACATGGTTTAAAGGGAGAGGAAATCCCGCTGAATGCAAGAATTATCGGAATTGCAGACGCGTTTGATGCGATGACGGAAAATCGTGTTTACCGGAAGAAGCTGAATCTTGATTATGTATTGGGAGAACTGCGGAATGGAAGAGGAACACAGTTTGACCCGAAGCTTGTAGATATTATGCTTGATCTGATTGCAGACGGCACGATTGATGTTAATCGGATTTATAAAACTGAGAAATAAATGAGGGATTGTTATGGACATGAAGCGGGTTTACAGGATTACAATCATCAGCGCACTTGCAGTAATTTTGACTGCATTTGGGATACAGTATCTTTTTCGTGATAAGAATCCCGATAAAATCGTCAAAGTAGGGTTTGTCTATGTGGGAGATACAAGCACGGCATACACGAATAATTTTGTGAAAGCGCAGGAATCAATTGAAAGTAAGTATAGTGAACAGATAGAGACGATTGCAAAATTCAATGTATCGGAAAGCGCAGTGGAGGAGGCATTAAGGGAGCTGGTGGAGGAGGACTGTGAATTGATTTTTACAACCAGTTTCGGATATGGGGAGAGGACAAAGGAATTTGCCAAAGATTATCCCGAAATTCAGTTTTGCCAGGCAACCTGCAGTAATGCGAATGAAACCCCAGTGTTAAAAAATTATCATACTTTTATGGGGAATATTTATCAGGGCAGATATATTTCCGGCGTAGTAGCGGGACTGAAACTAAAAGAACTGATTGCAAACGGAGAACTCACACCGGAACAGGCAAAAGCCGGATATGTCGGGGCGTACCCTTATGCGGAGGTCATTTCAGGATACACTGCCTTTTTCCTGGGAATCCGGTCGGTAGTACCGGAAGCAACGATGACAGTGCGCTATACAAATACATGGGGAAACCATCTTTTGGAAAAGGAATGCGCAAAGGAGCTGATTGAGGAAGGATGCGTTATCATTTCGCAGCATTCCGACACGTCCGGACCCGCAGCGGCATGTGAAGAAACCGACAGGTCACAAGTGGTATATTATGTCAGCTACAACGAAAGTATGGGCGACATTGCTCCGACAACCTACCTGACAGGATGTAAAATTAACTGGGAAGGGTATATCACGCAGGCAGTAGGCGCAGTGCTTTCCGGAAAGGAAATTGAAAAGTGTGTTAAAGGGCATGTCAACGGAAATGATGTGGGTGCGGGCTTTGAAAACGACTGGGTGCGAATGCTGGAAATAAATGAGTTTACAGTGGCCCGGGGAACGCAGGAACAGGTGGATAGGCTGATTCGCGAATTTCAGCAGGACAAAATCCAAGTGTTTCAGGGAGAATATACCGGTGCAGATCCGCTCAACCCTTCGGATACAATTGATTTAAGGGATGGATACCGTGAAAATGACAAATCTTCCGCACCGACGTTTCACTATGTACTGGATGATGTGATTACAATAGAGTAAGTGTGAACAATAAGCGCAAAAATCAGAAAACAGAGGAGAAAATTATGAAAAAACAAATTGCAGGATTAATTGTGGCAGGAATCCTTATCGTTGGCAGTCTGACCGGCTGTGGAGGGAGCACTGCGGAACCGGACGATTATGTGACAAACAAGGGATACGAACTGACGGCAAAGGATACTGCAGGAGGTGTATCAGAAGGCGATTTGGCCGGTGCTTCAACAGGCATTGCGAAAGAGGACATAAAGGTAGGCGTTTTATATATTTCTGACCCGGCGGATGGCAGTGGATATTCTTATACGCATGATCTTGGAATTTTAGGAATGCAGAGTAATTTGGGCTTATCGGAAACACAGATTGAGCGGAAAATAGTAGAAGACACAGATACGCAGGGAACAGCGGCAGCGATAGAGGAGTGCATTTCGGACGGCTGCAACATTATTTTTACGACAAGCTGGGGATATATGGAGACGACTGCTGAAATGGCAGAGAAGTATCCTGACGTTTACTTCTCGCATGGTACGGGATATCTGTCAAATGGGACAAATTTTAACAATTATTTTGGCAGGATTTATCAGGCAAGGTATTTGAGCGGAATTGTGGCAGGAATGAACACGACGAGCAACCAAATCGGGTATGTGGCGGCACAGGACATCTCAAATTCGGAGGTTACGGGAGGAATTGATGCGTTTGCCATTGGGGTAGCCTCTGTCAATCCGGATGCAAAGATTTATGTGGCAGTCACAAATAGCTGGTATGATGCCGAAAGGGAAGAAGCAGCGGCGAGAATGCTGTTGGATATGGGGTGTGATGTTATGGCACAGCATTGCGACACACCTTATCCAATGACATTGGCGCAGGAGTACGGTGTATATGGAATCGGGTATAACTCCGATATGAGCAAGGAAACTCCGCAGGCGTGTCTTTGCAGTGTGATTTGGAATTGGAGTGCTTACTACACGGCGGCAGTGGATTCGATAATCAACGGGACATGGAGCGGTGAAAATTATTATGGCGGTATCAGCGAGGGACTGGTGCAGATTACGGATTTGGCTTCTTTTTGCGCGGAAGGGACACAGGAAAAGGTTGATGAAGCGTTGGATGCGCTTTTAAATGGCAGCAGTAATGTTTTCGACGGGGAAATGAGAACAAATACAGGAGAAATTATCGGAAGTGCAGGCACGACGCTGGATGACGCAACGATTACGGGTGCAATGAACTGGTACTACGAAAATGTTGTTGTCGTGGAATCGTAATAGCCGCAAAACAGGAGGAAAAACAATGAAATTTACAATCCGTAAAAAAATGCTTTTATGTGCGTTTCTGCCAATCAGTATTCTTGGAATCATTATTGTTTTCATAGCAATGACATCCCTCAAAACTTCCATTATTCACCAGGTGGAAAGCTCCCTTCGGGGGACAGCGTCAGCGACACTGGCGGCATATGACCAAAATTCCGGTTCTTATACGGTGGCGGAAAACGGGGATGTCTGGAAAGGCGGATATGATATTTCCCGTTCGGAAAAACTGCTGGATACAATTCGGGAAAAGTCGGGAATGGAAGTGACATTTATTTATGGAACAAAACGAATCATGACATCAATTGTAGACGAATCAGGCAACCGCATTCTTGGCAGTCCTGTCGGCGCTAAAATTGAGGAGGAGGTTTTAAAGAACGGTCAGGAGTATTTCAGCAAAAATGTATCCATTGACGGTGAAATGTATTATGGATATTATGTTCCCGTATTTCAGAATGGAGAAAGTACGGCGCCGGTCGGCATGGTTTTTGCGGGTATTAATAAAGAGGAAACGATTTACCGCGTTTTCAGCAGTGTGTATTATATGATTGTTGTAGTAGTGGTGATTGCTTTGCTTAGTATGCTCAGCGTCGGTTTGGCGGCAAGCTCCATATCAAAAGCTTTAAACGTGGAGATTGGCTGTGTGGAGGAAGTAGCGACAGGAAATCTGAATATCCGGTTAAGTCAAAAACATATGCAGCGTAAAGACGAAGTGGGTGATTTGTCCAGGGCAATCAGGAAACTGCAGTCGGATTTGCGTCATATGATTGGCGGAATCAGTGACAGTACCAGTCAGCTAATTGATGCTTCCAATACACTGGAGGAAACGTCCGAACATACGGTCGAAAGCATGGAGCATGTGATGCAATCAGTTGATACCATTACGACAGGGGCAATGTCGCAGGCGGCGGATACGAAACATGCATCGGAAAATATCACCCATATGGGAAATCTGATTATTGAAACCGGCAGCGAGGTGGCTGCATTGAACAAAAGTGCGGATAATATGCTGTTGTCGGGTGATAAAACCGGTACGGCGATTGGGGAATTGAAAGAAATTAACGAGGAAGTTCTCAGCGTGGTCAGTATGATTGCACAATTGACGGAACAGACCAACGAATCGGCAAAGATTATCCATGAAGTATCAGGATTTATTTCGAAAGTTGCAGGAAAAACGACGTTACTTTCGCTGAATGCAAGTATTGAGGCGGCGAGAGCCGGAGAAGCAGGAAAGGGGTTTGCCGTTGTGGCGGAGGAGATTCAGATGCTGGCGGAACAGTCCAATGACGCCAGCAGTAGAATTAATCATATTGTGAATACACTGATTGCCAATGCGGGACATGTCGTGGAAGCAATGCAGCAGATGCAGACGGTGATTGACAGGCAAAATGGGTATGTTGTGAGCACAGAGGAATCCGTCTGTGAGGTTATGGAAGAAATACGGACATCCATTCGAAATATCCGCAGTATTGAAGGCAGGACACAGGAGCTGGAACAGGCAAGAAAAGAAATGATGGATAGGATAGACGGGTTATCCGACATTGCAGAAAGCAACGCAACAAACACACAGGAGACAAGCAGTGTTATTATGGATATGTCAGAGCATTTTAAGGAAGTGAAACAGTCGGCTTTGAATTTGAAAATAACTGCGGATGTGCTGGAGCGCAATATTCGGAATTTTAAGCTGTGATTTCAGTTGAAATTAACCTGGCGGGAGGGGAAACAGTCCGGGGTTTAAAAGAAACCCTGGACTTTACGGCAGGAATATAATAAGATGAAGATGCTTTGTATCTTTTGAAGCCACTTGACTCGTTGCCCGCGGGGAATAAAAGCAGGCAATAAAGGTCAGTGAAAAAGCAATATAATTACAAATGTAGTTAATTGAACGTGAGGCGACGATGAACCAAATAAATTTAAAAAAAAATAACTACAAAGGATATATGCTTATAACGCTGATGCTCGTTTTGATAATGACCATCGCAGGTATCCTTATTTTTTTCTTTTATATCAACCGCTTCCGAATCGTAACAGATGCCAACCGGTATGAGCACTATTATGTCATGATTACGGAAGACGCCAAATCCTCTCTTTGGCAGTCTGCATACGAAGGCGCCTATAAAGCCGGTCTTGAAAACAACAGCTACGTCGATTTGCTGAACAGCTCTTTTGATAATAACTATTCAAAAGAAGATTTAATGCGTATTGCAATTGCTTCCGATGTAGACGGCATTATTGTTGCGGCAGACGAGAGCGCTGAAATGACAGACCTGATTAACGAGGCGGCAGAACAGGGAATACCGGTCGTCACACTATACAGCGATAATACGCAGAGCGAAAGATGCACCTTCGTAGGAATCGGAAGCTATGACTTGGGAAGGGAGTATGGCAGGGAAGTCCTTGAAATCGTGCAGGATAAGCAAAATTCGGGGATGCAGGTATCGACAGATTCAAAGAACAATGTCACTGTAATGACAGGGGTACCAACACCTGTTAAAGTAACGGTTTTGGTAAATGCCTACACACAGGATTCCGGACAAAATATTCTTTGCTCCGGAATTCAGGAAACAATTGAAAAAGAGAAACAGGACGGGGTAGAAATTGAGCTATCCCTTGTTTCAATTGATGATACCAATGCTTTCTCCGCAGAAGAAGCGATTCGCGATATTTTTATGGAAAATCAACTGCCCGATATCATTATATGTCTGAATGAACTCAATACCACCTGCGTATATCAGGCAGTCGTGGATTACAATAAAGTAGGGCAGGTGAATATTCTCGGATATTACGATTCCGAAACGATTATAAATGCAATTGACAGAAACGTAATTTACGCTACGATATCCATTGATACAATACAGATGGGAAAATTTTGTGTCGATGCGCTCACGGAATACAATACCTATGGCAACACCAGCCAGTTTTTTATGGCGGATATTGCTTTGATTAATAAAGAAAATGTTGCCCTGTATTTGGGAGGTGAAGCGGAAGATGAAGAATAAATTAGACCGCCTTTTCAACCTGTCCCTGCAGGGCAAAATCAGCAGTATATACATATTGACAAATCTGTTTGTCTGTTTAGTCAATATTCTGTTGATTTTGGGAATGAACAGAATGTCGAATGAGATGGAACTGGTCTATCGGGATAATCTGAAATTAAATGAACTGCTTGCGGTATTAGATGACGTACAAAATAATATGACCGACTATCTAAATGCAAAGACAAGCGATTCTTTGGAGAAATATTACCGCAGCTCGCAAAACTATCAGACACTTGTAGAAGAGCTAAACGATGAAATCAGCGGCAGCGCATTTGACCGTATGAAAAGAAATATCAAACATATGTCTGCACGCTATTTGGAGATAACCGACCAGACCATTGAGGCAAAGCGCGGGCGTAATGTCGAGAAATACAGAATCCGATACGAAAATGCAACACAGATGTATGATTACATCAACACGTATATCAACAGTCTGAACAATCAGCAGTTTAAAAACAATTCCGCCAATTACAATGAACTTGCGCAGGCATTCCGCTTATTTGAAATGATTGGCATTGCCATTATTATCATTATCGTCTTAATGAATATCAGCAGCATTATCAAGCTGGTCGGTGCCATCATCAGTCCGCTGAAAACGTTGGCAAAATCTGCGGACGAGGTAGCGAAGGGGAACTTTGACATTGAACTGTTAGAAGTGCAGTCGCGTGACGAAATCGGCGTGGTGACGGGAGCCTTCAACCAAATGATTATCAGCATCAGAGAATATATAGAGCGTATCCGTCACAGCATGGAAGTAGAACGCATTATGAAAGAAAAAGAACTGTTGATGGAAGCGCATTTAAAGGACGCACAGCTGAAATACCTTCAGGCACAGATTAATCCCCATTTCCTGTTCAACACGTTGAATGCGGGCGCACAGCTTGCCATGCTTGAGGATGCGGACAAAACATATCAGTATGTGCAAAATGTGGCGGAGTTTTTCCGCTATAACGTCAAAAAAAGTAATGAAACCGTTACCCTTCGGGAAGAAATAGAACTGGTGGATAATTACATCTATATTTTAAACGTTCGTTTTTCGGGAGAAATTCATTATGAGAAAAAGGTAGATGCTTCTCTTTTAGAAATTGAAATGCCAAGTATGATATTGCAGCCTATCGTGGAAAACTGCGTCAATCACGGTATCCGCGAAATGGCAGGGGAGGGCAGAATCTGGCTGTCTGTCTACCAGATTGACGATACTGCCTGTATCAGCATTCGGGATAACGGCGTCGGCATTCGTCAAGATGTGATAGAGAAAATTTTGGGCGGCAGTTACAAAGACGAAAATCTCAAAACGGATTCAAACGGAATCGGAATGGATAATGTAATCGCGCGATTAAAGCTTTTTACGGAAAGTGAAGATGTCATGTCGATTATCAGTGACGGTGCAGACAAAGGGACGGAGTTCATTCTTTATCTGCCTGTCAGAGAACGGGAGGAAGACGATGTATAAAATTATGCTTGCAGATGATGAAGGAATCGTAATTGATTCTTTGAAATTTATAATCGAGAAAGAGTTTGGCGAGGAATGCAGTGTAGAGTATGCAAAAACAGGAAGAAGTGTCATAGAGCTTGCCGAAAAGTTCCGTCCGGACATTGCCATTATGGATATTCAGATGCCGGGGATTAATGGAATCGAAGCAATGAAAGAAATCAGAAAGAGCAACAAAAACGTTCTGTTTATTGTGATGTCCGCTTATGACAAATTTGATTATGCCCAAGAAGCAATCAAACTGGGTGCTTTGGAATACATCACAAAACCGATGGAACGGACAAAGATTGTTTCTGTCCTGAAAAAAGGAATGGAACAAATTGACGAAGAGCGTGAAAAAAGAAGCAATGACCTTATCATAAAAGAGAAGCTGGAGACGGTTGTTCCGATTATTGAGAGCGGTCTGATTTATGATATCCTTTTGCAGGAGCAGTTTTCGGAGGACATTGATAATTATAGAACAATCTTAGGAATCGATAAACCTTACGCGTATATGATGTCTGTTATCTGCGGAGACGAACAGATTGGCAATCATATGACGAATGCCGTCGGCAGCAGTGTTAAAATGCAGCAGCATTATCAGGAAGTGCGCGAATGCGTGAAAGATTATTTTGACTGTATTGTAGGGACCGTTATGTCAAATAAACTGGCAGTTTTGGTTCCGTGTGAGAAAGACCGTATAGATTATAATGAACGAATCGGATTAATCGAAAAGACAAGGGAGCTTGTCCGCCGTATGCGTCAGAAGACAGGGATTAATTTTCGGATTGGGATTGGCAGGGCAGGTACGCTGCAGGAAATGGCAAGCTCTTATAATGAAGCCTTAAATGCGCTTACCATGACGACTGGAAGCGTAGCACACGCAGATGATTTGCCGATTGGCTGTGACTATGTGGAAGATTATCCGATTCATTTGGAGAAAAAGCTGTTTGACGAACTGGAAAAGGGTGAAATCGATAATGTGTATTCTACCGCAAAAAAATTCTTTCATTGGATGGAAGAAAACAATGCGGGGAATATCATGTCAATTCGTCTTAAAATATTAGAGTTTGCGCTTTATGCGGAATATATTGCTTACCAAAAAGGCGGAATGACATATCATTTTACTGCCCGTCAGGAATATTTGCCTACTATTATGAATACGGACAATATTGACAGCCTGCGTGAATGGTTTTTGGAGAAAATTATGGGTGCCTGCCAAAATGTTGTTGGAAAAAGGGAAGAAAAGTCCAACAGCATTATTGAAATGGCGGAGGAATACATCAAAGAGAATTTTCATAAAGATGTTTCTTTGGATGAAGTGTCCAAAATAGTCAATATCAGTCCCTATTATTTCAGCAAAATCTTTAAGGAAAGAACCGGAAAAAATTTTATAGAATATCTGACAAATATCCGTATGGAGAAAGCGAAAGAGCTGCTCAGCACAACGGAGTATTCCATGAAGGAAATCTGTGCTATGTGTGGGTATTCCGACCCGAATTATTTCAGCCGTTCTTTTAAGAAAAATGTGGGTGTTACGCCTACGGAATACAAAAATACTTAAGATTTTGGGAAAGGGGGCATTGACCAAAAATGAAAAGGAATGGAAAAATAAAATGGATTGTAATCCTATGTCTGATACTCATGCTTAACGCCTGTAGCAGTCCGGATAACGGAAAAGATACTTTTCATGCAGAGGAAGAAGATAAAATTCAAATTGGTTTAAGCTTTGATTCCTTTGTTATTGAGCGATGGCGGCGTGACAGGGATGTGTTCGTCTCTACGGCAAAGGAGCTCGGCGCGGAAGTCAATGTCCAAAATGCAAACGGGGAAATCGAGGAACAAAAGAGGCAGATTGAGTATTTTATCAAAAAAGGAATGGACGCTATTGTAATTATATGCATTGATTCCAACGAGCTGAAAGATTCTGTTGAAAAGGCGAAAGCTGCGGGGATTAAGGTAATTGCATATGACCGGCTGATTAAAGACGCGGACATTGATTTATATATATCCTTTGATAATGCAAAGGTCGGCGGTATGATGGCAGATACATTGATTCATAATGGTGTTTCCGGCGGCAATGTGCTGATGCTCGGCGGTTCGTTAAGCGACAATAATGTCTCACTGGTAGAGGGAGAATTTAAAAAAATCATGGCGGAAAATGAGGTTACTGTTCTGGATTCCTTTCATGCCGACGGATGGCTTGCGGAGCTTGCTGCGGAATACATGTATGCCCATATGATGTTTGTTACGAGAACGGATGCAATCATGTGCGGGAATGATGACATTGCCAGCCGCGTTGTGCCGGTGCTTGCAGAGAAAAGAATGGCGGGCGATGTATTGGTAGTAGGGCAGGATGCCGACCTTGAGGCGTGTCAGAGAATTGTGGAAGGTACACAGCTGATGACAGTCTATAAGCCTGTAGAAAAGCTTGCGCAGCGTGCCGCGGAATGTACCGTTGCATTAGTAAAGAATGAAGCCATCACAGGAGAGGATGTCACAATGCTCAATAACGGTATCTATAAGGTACCCTACGTGGCGATGGAGCCTGTCTGTGTAACGGAAGACAATATCAATGAAGTTATCATTAACAGCGGTTTTCATTTGAAGGAAGATGTTTATTTGAACGTACCAAGTAAAATGCCTTGATACCAAAATAGGATTTTTTTGCACAGGATAATTTTGTTATGACAATTTTATCCTGTTTTTTATGCAGAAAAAAAGGAAAACAGTATGAAAAATATACAGAAAATAGCAAATTAATCCAGTATAAACTGTGATATATTAATAACAGTCCAACCTAGAACTTTGCACTCGCTGCAAAGTTCGTAAAATAACGTA